>JBFMAG010000023.1 GCA_040755895.1 Actinomycetota bacterium
TATAGGCAGCAAGGATAAAATACTCAAAAGCAAGTGCGACCGCCTACAGAAAATAATCCGTGAGATGGGAAGCGTGGCTGTGGCTTTCTCAGGAGGAGTGGATAGTACATTCCTTCTGAAAATATGTGAGCACACCCTGGGAGAAAATGTGGTTGCCATCACCGCTTCCTCCGAGATAATACCCTCAAAAGAAGTCGAAGAAGCCAAAAAGCTAGCAATGGAGCTAGATGTGGAGCATATCGTGATTAGCCTGGATGTCCTGGAAAATGAGGACTTTGTGGACAACAGCGAAGAGAGGTGTTATTTCTGCAAACATGATCTTTATCTTAGATTCAACGATATTACCTTGCAGAAAGGAATTTTACATCTCATAGATGGTACGAACTATGATGACTTTGATGATTTTCGACCAGGTCAAAGAGCCGCACAGGAATTGGGCGTGCGAAGCCCCTTGGCTGAGGCAAGGCTGACCAAAGAGGATATCCGCTTCCTTTCAAAATATTTGTCCCTTCCCACGTGGAATAAATCTCCCATGGCCTGTCTGGCTACCCGAATCCCCTATGGTCAGAGGATCACTCGTGAAAGGATCAACCTCATCCACACAGCTGAATCCGTAATCCATGAACTTGGAATCAACCAGGTTAGAGTTCGCCTTCACGATGAAAGAACTGCCCGAATCGAAGTGGCAAAAATGGATATCCAATTATTATTCGAGCTCAGATCGTGGATTTTGGATAGTTTCAAGAGACTAGGTTTTGACTATATAACTGTTGACCTCGAAGGATACCGCCAGGGAAGCATGAATCTTCCTTTTCCCACAGAGGAGAAAAAATGTGTTTGAGCGCTGCTTAAAAGACCTTTTAAAAGATGTTCGGAATGGGAAGATAGATATCGATACCGCTTTGGAAAGACTCAAGGATTTGCCCTTCTCCGAACTTGGATTTGCCAAGGTTGACCTCCATCGACTCTTGAGGAAGGGTTTCCCCGAAGTTATCCTCTGCCAAGGAAAATCTCCTTCTCAGATTAAGGAAATTGCTCTGACCTTGCTGAAGACGGGACAGGATCTTCTGGCCACCAGAGCCGATGAAGCAGCTCATCAAGCCATCAAGGAGGTTAACCCAAAAGCCATATATCACAAGGAGGCCAGAGTTGTGGTTGTAAAGCAGAAAGAAAAAAGGCTCGTGGGAAAAGTCCTTGTGGTCACGGGGGGAACCGGAGATATCCCCATAGCCGAAGAGGCGGCGATCACCGCGGAGGTCATGGGGAGCGATGTAGATCGGCTCTATGATGTGGGAGCCGCCGGCATCCATCGCTTACTTTCGTTCAAAGAGAAGCTCGCCGAGGCTCGAGTGATCATAGCCATAGCCGGAATGGAGGGAGCGCTTCCGAGCATCATCGCGGGATTGGTTGCCTGCCCCGTAATTGCCGTGCCCACAAGTGTGGGGTATGGAGCGAGCTTCCAGGGATTGGCGGCGCTGCTTACCATGCTCAGCTCCTGCGCACCCGGAGTAGCCGTGGTGAACATAGATAATGGCTTCGGCGCCGGCTACCTAGCCGCCGTAATAAATCAGTCAATAGTTGAGGAAAAACCTCGATAGACAATAGCTAATGGTCGATTCTTGTCTGGCTTCTGAGGTTTTACTTTCTCTCCCACACCCTCTTTCTCCAAAGTGCCTTTGCACCAGCCAAGATGGGGAAAATAAAGAAGAAAATGAGCAATATCCCCAAAACTCTATGAAACTTCTCATATGCACCAACCCAAAACAACTTACCATAGAAAATAACGCTGGTGAAGATGAGGAAAAAATTTTAAAATTTTTTCTATGGTGGTAAACTTAACAAAAGGAGATTGCCACGGCTTCGCCTCGCAACGACTTCGTCGGATTGCCGCGCCCCAACAAGTCGAGGCTCGCAACGACAGAGTGTGGATGCAGACGCGGCGCAATGGCTTAAAAGTATTGCCAAAATCTCTGTGAATGAGGTTTAAATGAGAATAGCTTATTTTGATTGCTTTTCGGGAATAAGCGGCGACATGGTCTTGGGTGCACTTTTAGATGCCGGGCTTCCCTTCGAGGTGCTCCGAACCGAACTCAAGAAGCTTCCGCTCAAAGATTATGAAATAAAAGTGGAAAAAGTGGAAAAAGTGGGCATCTCGGCGACGAAGGTGTGTGTCCGAGCGGAGGAAAAGGGCATCATACGTACCTGGTCCAATGTGAAAAGCATCATTCAAGAGAGCAAATTAGATTCCCATGTGAAAGAGAAAAGTCAGCAGATATTCTTAAAGCTCGCTGAGGCCGAGTCCAAAATCCACCGCAAAAGCATAGATCAGGTTCACTTCCATGAGATTGGGGCCCACGACACCCTCATAGATATCGTGGGAACGGTGATTGGATTGCATCATTTGGATGTGAAAGAGGTTTACTCTTCTCCCTTGGCCACGGGAATGGGACTGATGAGAACGGAACACGGGGTGCTTCCCATCCCCGCTCCGGCCACCCTAGAGATACTGAAGGACCTTCCCATCTACAGCGCGGGTATCGCCACCGAGCTGGTCACTCCCACGGGAGCGGCCATAATAAAGACCTATGCCAAAGAGTTTGGGGAAATGCCTCCCTTGAAGATAGCATCCATCGGTTATGGGGCAGGAACCAGGGATCTAAAAATACCGAATGTTCTCCGCATCGTAGTGGGAGAAGCCTTAAGGATGGGCGAGGATATGAATATGGTGGAGACCATTAAGGCAAACATCGATGACATGAATCCTGAACTCTATCACCATGTCATGGAAAAGCTATTTGAAGCTGGTGCCCTGGATGTGTGGTTAACCCCAATTTACATGAAAAGAAATCGCCCGGGAGTCACTCTCTCGGTTCTCCTCCCCTTAAGGATCGAAGAAAAAATCCTGGAGATACTATTCGAGGAGACGACAACCCTCGGGATACGATGTTCAAGGGAGACTCGCCGAAAATTAGCCCGTGAAATTCTTGAGGTTGACACGGAATTTGGTCCCATTGTCATTAAAATAGGCAAGCTTGGAGAAAGAATTGTGAACATCTCCCCCGAATATGAAGATTGTGCACGGGCGGCCAGAAAATCCAATGTGCCCATCAAATTGGTCTACGAGAAGGCAAAAGAAGCGGCCAAAGAGGAACTGAAGAAAAGAGGCGAAACCTAACGCATCATGAATTTAAATTCCCTTATGTTATTAGCGGTATTTTTCTCGTTGGGGACGGAACCGACCTTGATGGTGAGAAGATGAACGACATTAAAGGTGATGGGCTTGAGTCCTGAGAAGACAATGGTTTTCTTCTCACCGGGAGCCATGGAGGAAATTTTAGCTTGCCATTTGTACTCCCGGGGCTCGGTTTCGGACTTTAGGATTGCCTCCACGGGAATGTTTTTCTCCGGCTGATTTCCCTGATTCTCTACGGTTACTGTGGCCGAGAGCTGATTTGACCTGGGTAATATGGCCAGTCTTCGCGAAACCACATAGCTTGCTTGCTTTGGCTCTATTTTGAGTTCAATGATTCCCACACCGTGTATTTCCTCTAAAGCCTCGACTCCCTTCAACTCCCGAAGATAAGCAATTATGCTCTCCTTTTGAAAAGCCATGCTTTCCTTCAAGAATTTTGAATCGATCACCGAGACGGGTACGTGCATGTCCTTCAAAACCCCCTCCACTTCCTTTCGAAACAGGGAATATGCCCTATCGCTTAAGCGAAGATCCATCAACGCCAAAGCCACTTGCCCGCTGGATACCTCCAGATCTATATCTTTAAGAGCGCTGAATAGAGCGGGTTTATAATCCTTCAAACCCTTAGCTCGGAGATCGAGACATATCATGAGATACGAATGGGCTTTCTTTAATTTGGAAGGGACCTCAATTTTGCGGGATTCCTTCGCGAGGGATCCGCTCCTCGTTGCCTGGTTGGTTAATTTTTTCCCCAGTTCGGAACGGGATATTTTGGGCGCATCGGCTTTTAACCGGTTGAAATCCCTAGCTATGGCGTTAGATTGGACGACGATTTTATTGGTTTCGAGAATGTAGGTTTTGAGGCGGGTTTTCTCCCTTTCTTTTCCCAAACCCCCACTTATGATGCCCACGAGGTAAATCACCGCTAAAATGAGGAGAAAAAGAAGAAGAAGTCTTAAACGCGACCTTCTTTTGCGACGAATGTAAGGATACCTTTTTCTCTTGGAATAAGTGGTGCTCAAAATTAATTAACTCCTTTACTTTTGGTTGATGATTTGGTGGATATTTTGGTTGATGATTTGGTGGATAATTATTTGCGCTGCTTTAAGCAGTGCTTTCGTTTTTGTATATTATGGTGCCGCGGGGGAGATTCGAACTCCCAAGCCCTTTCGGGCATCAGCTCCTGAAGCTGACGTGTTTGCCAATTTCACCACCGCGGCCCTCTTCCAATATTCTTCCAATATATTATTGAACTATTTTTTTCTTCCTTTGTAAACATTAGTACATCTCGCTGATAGTATTTCCATAATTCTTCGCTTATTCCTGCAATTTCGACTTGTGGATAGACGTCAAAGAGTTAAAATAAAGAAAATGAATGAAGACTTGTTGCTCAACAGGTATCAGATACTTAAGGGACTAGGAAAAGGTGGATTTTCTGAAGTATACAAGGCTTATGACACCCGAATGTACCGGGTGGTGGCCATCAAGAAAATCCCGTCCTCGCGCAAGACCGCACCCCGTGCCTTAAGGGAAGCCCGCACTGTAGCCTTGCTCAACCACCCAAATATCGTCACCCTCTACGATTTTGAGGAATTTGAAGACGACTATTACCTGGTGATGGAATATATCGAGGGAGCCACCCTCGCGGAAATCTTAAATAAAAAATCCTCACTCTCCTGCGATCAAAGCATCGCCATTGCCAGCCAAATTTGCCTGGGGTTGGAGTGTGCTCATCTCAATGGAATCATTCACAGAGATATAAAGCCCGAAAATCTCATGCTCCTCCAGGATGGAAGGGTAAAAATCATGGATTTTGGCATCGCCCGTCTCAAGTCCTCCACGATGACCAGAAGGGGAGATATTTTGGGAACCCTGGCTTACATGTCGCCGGAGCAAGCTCAAGGAGAATACGTGGATGAGGCGACGGATATCTTCTCCCTTGGTGTGGTCCTCTATCAAATGCTCACCGGAGTGTCACCCTTCGCCGCTGAAACCTCGGGGGCTACCATTTTTAAGGTGCTCAATGTACACCCCGTTCCCCCCAGCCGAATAAATCCCGAAGTTCCTCGAAAGCTAGATGGGGTAGTGCTTAAAGCCTTAGAAAAAGATCCGGAGGCAAGATTCGAAACAGCGACGGAGATGCGATATAAACTGGAGCGATGTCGAACCTCAAGAGTATCGCCACAGAAATTACTGAAGCCCCTCATCCGTGTGGCTCGAAGAGAAGAGGAAGAAGAGGAGATACCCAGCGGATTGGACCAGATGAGGGAGAAGATTTGGTCAGTGGTTGGGGATCATGCCGAATCGCTGAAAAGGGGTATCGCTTCCATCGTCCTCGCCTTAAGTTTCTGGCTTGCCTTCCAAAAATTTCCCTTTTATCCAGAAGGTATAACTCTCTTCCTTTCTTTGGCCATCCTCCTCCTCGCCTTCCTTGCTCCATCGGGGGGCATAGCCTCATCCTTTGCCCTACTCTTCCCGTCCATAACCAAATACTCATGGGGTTTGGGGATACTCTTTGCCTCATTCTCCCTGATTTATTGGCTTGCTTTCTCCCGTAAGAAACCCTTGACCTCCATAGTACCGCTCTTCATCCCGCTCGCAGCCCATTTAAACCTTGAACTCGTCTATCTTTTCCTGATCGGTTTGATTTTCTCACCCCCACTTGCCGCGTGCTTAAGCGGATTGGGTTGTCTGGGATTGGAGCTTTGCGATCTTTTCACCGGTCATCAGATCTTGAGATTCACCGATATTCCCAATGAATACTTTCTTTTCAAATCGCTTAAAGGTCTTGGTCTCACCGGAGCCTTGAAACAGCTAATTGCTCCATTCCTGCGTCACCCATTTCTCATCTACCAAGCGCTCCTATGGTCCGTTATAGGATTCATCATGGGTGCAATGACCATCAAAAGGCGTTTTTCCTCGAGTCTCCTTTCAATCCTGGTAGGATCCGCTCTTTTGGTCATTGGATATACCTGGATTCCCACAATATTAAATATTCCACAGGTATCCTATGGCGGATTAATGCAAAGGCTCTCCTTTTCACTTATAATGTTATTTGTTCTGCT
>JBFMAG010000024.1 GCA_040755895.1 Actinomycetota bacterium
GAGAGGGAAGAAATCAACATCCTCCAAAGGCTCATCGCTGGTAACAGCGGTAACTATGACCATGGTGTCCTCACACTGGACAATAACTGCCCCATTTGCCTGGCGAGCTAACCTTCCCGCTTCTAGGGTGATAATTTTCCCTTCAAATTCAATTTCCTTGCGTTTAACCTGCATTCAAAGATAAACCCCCCATGAATATAATCTAACCGCGCAACCCAAGCTTCTCAAGGAGCGTTCGATATCTTTCGATATCGATGTCCTTGAGGTAATTGAGTAATCTCCTCCTCTGACCCACCATTTTCAAAAGTCCTCGACGGGAGTGATGGTCCTTTTTATATCGCTTGAGGTGCTCGGTAAGATAATTTATTCTCTTGGTCAGAATGGCGATTTGTACCTCGGGGGAGCCTGTATCGCTCTCATGAAGTCGGTATTCCCCGATTATTGCCGCTTTTTCCTCCTTCGGTAAAACCAACTCCTAAATTCACCCCCTCTCCTAATCATCAAACTGTTATCTAATTTAAACGAAAGCGCACTAGCGCTTCCTCCTGTTTATCTTAACATACTCGGAAAATCCAGTAAACAGAAGAGATTTGGTTACCTCGATGTCTTCTCTTATTTGATTGGCGAGTTCCTTTTCATTTCGGAATGTTTTTTCACCCCGAATTCTTGCACAAATTTCGAGTTTAACTCTCTTTCCATAGAGATCTCCTTTGAAATCTATGATAAAGGTCTCTATCTTGAACCTTCTTCCTCCAAAGGTGGGACTTGTCCCGATATTTATGGTGCACATCTTCCTTTCCCCATTGAACTCTATGAAACCGGCGTAAACCCCCCTCTTTGGGATAGACGCCTTGTCTGCTGTTCTCAAATTGGCTGTGCAAAAGCCAAGAGATTTTCCTCGACCACATCCCTTTATTACCTCACCAATTATTCGAGGGTATCGACCGAGAATTTCTTTTACCTTTTGTAATTCTCCCTCTTTCAGAAGCTCGCGGACGTATGTGCTGCTGATGAATTTTCCATTTACCTCAAGTAAAGGAATAGATATTATATCGAAACCTCTTTTTGATCCATACTCTTTGAGGAAGGTTACATCTCCCTCGGCATCCTTGCCGAATTTGAAGGTTTCCCCCACCACCAGGCAACAAGCGTTCAACAAGTTAAGGATTATATGATCTATGAATTCTTTAGGGGAGAGGTTTGCAAATCCCTTTGTGAAATTGACGACCAAAAATATATCCGCTCCCAGAGCCTCTATCAATTCCGCTTTTAATTCGGTACTTGTAAGAATAGGCGGATGACTTCCGAGTTTTAAGACTTCCATGGGATGAGGTTCGAAAGTAAGCACCACGCTTCGGGCTCTTCTTTTGCGAGCTTCCTCAATGGTAGCTCCGATTATCCTTTGGTGTCCCCTATGGATACCATCGAACATTCCGATGGTGACCACACTCTTTTCTCCTAAAGATTTAAGATTTTCCAATCCTCTAATGATTTTCATCTTCATTCTCATCCATTTTCAAGCCCGGAAGCTCCAAGGCTGAGAAGCTCGGTTTTGAATAATATAACTGAGCTCCAGAGCTAAAATGAGCTTAGCAGAAAACACGGACTGGCTTTGCTATTACTCGAGCGGGATCAATTTGTACCTCGTCAGAAAAGGTGGTAGTAGCTTTAGCTATAGCAAGAAGGCCCTGTTGCACATCGATCAATCGAATGAATTGATTTCTTTCAATGAATTGAGATCGGCTTTCGACCATTCCAGCTCTTAAAGGCACTCCATTTAATATTTTTTCTTTAAAATCTCCCTTTACCAGGACGAAAGGATATCGTTCTAAAGCTTTGTTCATCGGAATTATCGCTTTATGCAGGTAATTTTCCTCGGCTAGTTTTTGGACTTTTTCCAGGGTTAAGGCCGAATCTAAATGGAAATTTCCGCAGCTAATTCTGGTGAGCCTACTCATATGCGCTCCATAGCCTAAAACTTCTCCAATATCCGCGCAGAGAGTCCGAATGTAGGTGCCCTTCGAACATTTCACGCGAAATTTGACTCTGGGATGACCATCGCCATCGATTTTTAATAGTTCCAATTCGAAGATTTTAACCTTGCGGCGAGGGCGCTTAACCTCCCTGCCTCTACTGGCTAGTTTATAAAGGGGTCTACCTCCCACTTTTACCGCTGAGGTCATGGGTGGTACCTGCCATACATTGCCTCTGAATTCCTCGAATATTTTTTCCATTTTTCCCGGTGTGATGGAACAGGGCACTACGGATAAAATTTTCCCCGTGCTGTCTTGCGTATCAGTTCTAATGCCCAGCTGCATCTCCACTACGTATTCTTTGGTATCCGATTGAAGGAATTGAGTAAGCTTAGTAGCTCGTCCGATGCAAAGTACAAGAACCCCAGTAGCCATGGGATCCAGAGTTCCTGTATGTCCAACCCTTCTGGTTTTCAGAATCCTTCTTACCCTTTCAACGACATCGTGGGAGGTAATTCCGGGGAGTTTATTCACTATTAACAAACCATCCATCTTGTCGTCACTCTCGCTTGCACATCCTACGCATCCGTAGGACTTCTTCGCTTATGATCTTGAGTAAAACCTCAAGCGTCTTGTCAGGGTCATGGGAGGATATGTAGCCTGCGGCATCTGGATGCCCTCCCCCACCGAATATTTCAGCTATTTTGGCTACGTTGATACCTCCTCTGGATCGAAGGCTGACTCTAATGCTTCCATTGGACATCTCCTTTAAAACTGCTGCAACTCTTGTTCCTTTGACCGCTCTGAGGAAATCGATAAGATTTTCAGCTTCCTCCATCCTTGCCTCGGTTGAGGCCAAATCCTTCTGCAGGATTAAGGTGTAAATGAAACCCAAATTGGGTAGGAATTTCGCTTTTGAAAGGGATAACCCCAAAAGCTTGGTGTAGGAGAAGGGGATATTTTCATAGACGTTTTGGAAAACATAATTTGGCGATATACCGTATTCCAGAAGCTCCTTTGCCGCCTGAAAGGTCTGTATGGAGGTATTTGAATATTGGAATCTCCCAGTATCAGTGACCATCCCCGTGTAAAGGCAGAGGGCAATATCCCTATTGAGTTTTTGATTCAAGTTCTTACTGAGATAAAAGATGAGCTCCGCACAGGCTGAGATATTTTCATCGACTACATTTATGTGACCGAATTTATCATTATCACCATGGTGATCGATATTCACGAGAATGGAGGCATTTTGTGCGGATTTCTTTAATATTCCCAAACGTTTTAAACTGGCACAATCGATGGCAATGAAATTGGAGGGTTTTTTGGGGCATTCCTTAGGATCTTGAATGAGTTCAAGCCCTGGGAGGAAGGCATACTGAGGCGGAATTACGATGGATTCGCCCCAGCTCGCAAAGGATTTTTTATTCATTCGCTTTAAGAGTAACCCCAGTCCCAGGAGTGATCCTATCGCATCTCCATCTGGCTGGGTATGCGTGGCTATCACAAATTGCTTTTCCTTAAGAATTAATTTGGCCACGGAACGCAAGTCATCATTTATCATGTATTGCCTTAATCCCCTTTTTGAATGCGCTTCAGAAGCTCCGAGATACGCATTCCTTCCTTTATGGATTCATCGATCTTAAAGGTGAGATCCGGGAGAAACTTTATCCTGATCCTTTTCCCCAATTCCGTTTTAATGAATCCCTTGGCACTTTCCAATCCCTCAAGGGTGTTTTCCTGCTCCAATTTCTTTCCTAAGACGCTAAGGAAAACGGTAGCGTATCTTAAATCCGGCGATACTTCGACGGCGGTAATGGTGACAAAACCGATGCGAGGATCCTTCAATTCCCTCTGGATAATATCGCTAATTTCCTCTTTAAAAATCTCTGCAAGCCGAGATGTGCGCATCATGGGAGTTCCCTGAATTTTTGTTTTAAGATACCTTTAGGGGGACAGGAGAGTGACCTTGTGGCTGAGGACGGTGGCCTTATTAAGATTTTCTACACATCGTTCAATATCCGAAAGGACCCTTTGAGCTTGATAATCCGAAAGGGAAACGCAAGCGATCCCCAACGTTGCTCTCTGCCAAAGTCCATGATTGTCGATTTCCGCCATGGAAACACTATATTTACCCCTAATGCGATCGATGATACTCTTAATGATCTGCCTTTTTTCTTTAAGCGATCTACATTCCGGGAGAAATAATTCGAGCTGGGCAACACCGATAATCATCTATCCTCCCAAATGGTCTTCATTTATGGTCTTTAGGTTCAGTCTTCTCAAAGGTTAGCTAAACCACACGAGCTAAGTTTTTTTAACCATGGTAAATGTTTCAATGATATCCCCGACCTTTATGTCTTGGAAATTTTCCAGTCTAATGCCGCATTCAAAACCAGCCTTAACCTTTGGAACGTCCTCTTTAAAGCGGCGAAGGGAGGCGATCTTCCCTTCGTAGATCACAATACCATCCCTTATCATCCTGGCTTGAGCGCCACAAATGATCTCCCCATCTAATACGTAGACTCCCGCGACTACACCCACCTTTGAGATTTTGAAGGTGGCTCTAACTTCAGCCCGTCCCTGCTCCACCTCCACAAACTTCGGCTTGAGCATGCCCAGCATCGCTGCCTTGATATCGTCGATGATTTGATAGATCACCCGATATGTCCTTATATCAACATTTTCCCGAGCTGCCATTTCCTTGGCTTTTGGATCTGGGCGGACGTTAAAACCTATTATAATGGCATCTGAAGCCGCAGCGAGCATAACATCGGTCTCCTTGACTCCTCCCACACCCCCGTGGATTATTTCAAGCTTGATCTTGTCCTGCTCTAGTTTTTCCAAGGATTCCTTGAGGGCCTCGACCGAACCTTGGGCATCACCTTTGATGATTAAGTTTAGCTTTTTGACCTCTCCCTCTTTTATTCTCTCGAAGAGTTCATCAAGGGTTACATGTTTTTTCCTGAGCTCTTTCTCGATCAGTCTACGCTTGAGAGCTCTTTCTTCCGCTATTCGTCTCGCCTCTCTCTCGTCGGTTAGAACCTTAATCTCATCCCCAGGTTGAGGAACTGTTGAGAATCCTAGCACCTCTATGGGTTGAGAGGGACCCGCTTCAAGGAGATTATTTCCCTTGTCATCAAGAAGCGCTCGAATTTTTCCATAGGCCAGCCCGGCCACTACCGCTTCCCCAACCCTTAAGGTACCATTTTGGATCAAGATGGTGGCAACGGGACCCCGGCCCCTATCCAACTTGGCTTCGATCACCACTCCCTTAGTATAACCCTTTCGAGTCGCTTTGAGTTCTTGGAGTTCTGCTACTAAGAGGATCATTTCCAGGAGTTCTTCAATGTTTGTTTTCTCCTTGGCTGATACCTCAACGAAGACGGTATCTCCCCCCCATTCTTCGGGGACGAGACCATATTCGGTCAATTGTTTCTTGACCTTCTCAGGGTTAGCCTCGGTTTTATCGATCTTGTTTATGGCCACCACTATGGGGACGTTTGCCGCCTTTGCGTGGTCGATTGCTTCCACCGTTTGGGGCATGACTCCATCATCCGCTGCGACGACAAGGATGGCAATATCGGTTACCTGAGCCCCTCTCGCCCGCATTGCGGTAAAGGCTTCGTGCCCCGGAGTGTCGATGAAGGTTATTTTCTTATCATCATGGAGGGTTACCTGGTAAGCTCCAATGTGCTGGGTGATTCCTCCCACCTCTTTGGAGATGACGTCAGTTTTTCGAATTGCATCAAGGAGACATGTTTTTCCGTGGTCCACATGACCCATCACGGTGACCACGGGCGGTCGATGTTCTAAATCTCCTGGGGAGATCGGAGCCTCCTCTTTCCATGCTTCCTCAGGAGAAATGATTTTAGCTTCATGACCAAATTGTTCTGCAAGGACATGTATGGCTTCAGGGTCCAGGGGCTGATTAATGGTCACCATTTCACCCAGTTGCATCAGTCTCTTTATGATCTCCGAGGAGGTTTTGCCCACAAGTTCTGCAAATTCCTTAACCGTTATGCCCTCGGTTACTTTTAATTCGGGCAAAGAGGACACCACTTTCTCAATTGTCTCAACTGTGCGAGGTTTTTTCCTTTGCGTTTCTTTCTTCACAAGGCGTTTTTTTTCAGCGACCTTTGGTTTGGACCGGGGTGTTTCGCCCAAAACAATTTGAACTTCTTTCTCATTTAAGGTTGCGAAATGGTTCTTGGCTTTAATCCCGAGTCCATTCAGTTTCTTGAGTAATTCGCTGCTGGGTATGCCCATTTCTTTTGCCAACTCGTGAACTCTTACCTTACCCATGAAAAAATTCCTCCAAGAATATTGATGATTCCATTCCTTAAATCTGAATTCCTTCCTCTATCAAGTGCAAAATTTCCGTCCCAAGCTCTTTAATTACGTCTTCACCAACGGTTGTATTCAAAGCGTTGGTGAGCTTTTTCCCCTTAAGACTTTGACTGAGGCATTCTTTACTATAACAAATATAAGCTCCTCTCCCACTTGCCTTACCCGAAGGATCTATGCTAATTTCTCCCGAGGGAGAACGTACTATCCTTATCAACTCCTTCTTCGGTTTTACCTTCCCACAACCGATACATGTCCTAAGTGGTATTTTCTTTCTTACCATATCAAGTACAATTTGACCTTTCAAGTTAACCTTTTCATTTAACTTTTTCCAATTTCTGGTGAATGCCACAATAATTACTACCAGGTTTTGCTTTATTCTTGCACCTCTTTCCGGAAGAGGTGAGAGCCTGGCACCTTTCCTCCTCAGCCGCTTTTTCGACCTCAGCCTCAGCTTTAGCTTTCTCCTCCCTAGCCTGAGATTCACTCTTGATATCAATGCGCCATCCGGTCAATTTTGCAGCTAAACGGGCATTTTGTCCTTCCTTTCCAATGGCCAGAGATAGCTGATTATCGGGGACGATGACCTCACTTTGATGCTCTTTTTCATTGATTATAACCTCTTTTACCCTTGCTGGGCTGAGAGCGTTGGCTACAAAGACTGCGGGATCCTCGCTCCACTGAACTATATCGATCTTCTCTCCCCTAAGCTCGCTTACCACCATTCGGACGCGAGAACCCCTTGGCCCCACACAAGCCCCCACGGGATCGATGCTCGGATCCCTAGAGGCTACGGCTATTTTTGATCTTTGTCCGGGTTCTCTGGCTACTGCTTTTATCTCTACGAATCCATCATAGATCTCAGGCACTTCGAGTTCAAAAAGTCTTTTTAAAAGTCCTGGGTGGGTGCGGGATACGATGATTTGTGGTTCTTTTGTAGTTCGCCGAACCTCAACGATATAGGCTTTGAGCCGTGTTCCATGTTCATACCTCTCTATAGAGATTTGTTCACTTGGGGGAAGGAGAGCTTCCACCCTACCCAAGTTTAGGAGGGTATACCGCTGATCATTCTGCTGGATGATACCAGTAACGATGTCGCCTTCCCTATCGGCATATTCTTCGTACATCATCTCCCGCTCTGCTTCTCTGATTCTCTGCAGGATTACTTGCTTTGCAGTCTGAGCGGCAATCCGACCGAAGTTATGGGGGGTCACCTCAACCTCTTCGACTCTGGGCTCTTTCCCCTCCTCTTCTACCGTCTCTTGGGAGAATACCTTAATCTCCCCCGTTTCCCGATCGATTTCAACCCGAACATTTGGAACTCGACCATAATTGCGTTTATACGCCGAGACCAGAGCGGCTTTTAAAGCCTCAAGTATGGTGTCGGGGTCGATTCTTCTTTCTCTCTCTATTTGCCTCAAAGCTTCGATGAGTTTTGAATTCATGGAACCTACAAGAACCTCCTTCCATATCTTAAACCAGTTTAAAATTTAAAATCATAGACGAGATGAGCTTGGGATACCAGATCGAAGGGTATCCTCATTAGCTCACCTTCACACTCCATTGTAAATTGATGATCTCCCACTTCCTTGAGTATTCCCGTGAACTGCCTTCGATTGGCCAGGGGTTTTATTGTTTTGACTTTTATCTTCGATCCAATAAATTGTCGATAATGTCTGGGCTTTGTGAGATGACGCTCAATTCCTGGAGAGGAGACTTCCAAATTATAGGGAGTGGAAATTAAATCAGCCTCGTCTAGGGCACGACCGATCAATTCACTCATCCTTACACAGGAGTTAAGATCCACCCCTCTTTCCGAATCTATGAAGATACGAAGCACTAAACCCCTAGGTCCTCTTTGAAGCTCGACGTCGAATAATTCCAACTTCTCCCCTTCCAATATGGGAGCGATCAATTCCTCGATCCTTGAAACGACTTTTTCTTTCCCCATCTCTCCCTCTTTCATTCCTCGCAACCTTCTAACAATGAAAAGAGTGGGCCAAAACCCACTCGTTAATTTCGCAAAATTTATAATACCATATCCGCCCTTCTTCCGCAACAAAACCATTTAATGATCGAAAATTCACCCTTTCGGGTGGCGATAAATTTAAAGACGCAAAAGATGCTTGATCATATCACCGTACATTTTAAGTCTGGCTAAAAGACCTTTGGAAAAACCGAGCTTTTCCTCCTTCATTACGTGGGTCGCATCGTTGATGATAACCTCCCTGACCTTCATCTCGCAGTTTTTGGCATGTTTTGTAAGGGCTATCTCCACACCGAATCCCGATTCGGAAAAATCGGGGATGCCATCGAGAAATTGTCTCTTAAGAGCCCTCTGACCGGAAATAAAGGGAATTATAGTTTGGGAAAGATCTGTACGTAGCCTTCCTCCAGCGAATTTTCCCACGGTCATCATAAGCTCATCGTCTATGAGGAGGGGATTTATCAAATCCTCTATGTGCTTGGGGGTAAGTCCCACGAGATCGGCATCGATGAACACCAAGATATCCGCATCTGTGGCGTCTATTCCCATTTTTAAAGCTGCCCCCTTTCCCCTATTCGTCTCACTATTTATGAGTGTTACATCCCGGTGCTTCTTAACCGCATTGGCTGTTCCATCGGTAGAACCATCATTTACCACGATAATCTCATCTATCAGTGGCACTTTCATAACCTCGCTTAAAACTGAACTGATCCTTTCTTCCTCATTATAGGCGGGAATTATGACGGCAATTTTAGGTTTTGAACTTGCCTTTGCCATCTCGCCTCCTTCATCATTTGGTTTAACTGTACTTTTGGCAAAAATTTAGCTTGCGAGGCTAAAAACCCCATAAACTTGATTTTTAAGACCAAGATTTTAACGAAAAATTTAAAGTTTGCGATAGCAGCACAACATTATACAAACCTTGAAGAAGTTCATATAAAATTTGCCAAACTAAAGTGGTTTAATATGCTTGAGCAAAGTAGACTAATTCGCCTCTTTCCCCACAGTTGATGCAATTACTGCTCCTTTTTTCGGGAGCAAGGGGGATGCAACGTATCGTGGCCACGGTCTTTTCCCTAATGGAATTCTCGCATTCGGTTTTGCCACACCATCCAGCGATCAAAAATCCTCTTTTGGTCTCCAATATCTCTTCAAATTCATGTAGGCTCCGGACCCCATGCGTATTTTCTTCTTGGAATTTTTTAGCTTTCTTAAACAAATTGGTCTGGATGTTCAACAAAATCTGTTCAACTTCCATCTCGAGTTCGCTTTCCTTAACCGGTTTTTCCTTTCTCGTATCGCGCCGGACTAGTATTACCTGCTCCTTTTCAATATCCTTTGGGCCAATTTCGATGCGAAGTGGTACGCCACGCATCTCGTATTCATTAAACTTCCATCCAGGCGTATATTCCTCTCGAATATCCGCTTCAATTCGGAATTTCCTCTTTAGTAGCTTAAGCAGATGCTCAGTCCTCTCACAGACCAAGGTGCGGGTTTTTGTTTGCCAGATGGGGATGATGATCACCTGAGTGGGAGCAATATTTGGGGGAATTATTAGTCCAGCGTCATCGCCGTGGGTGAGTATCACCGCCCCTATCAGACGTGTAGATACCCCCCAGGATGTTTGCCAGACGTAACGCCTTTCACCCTTTTCATCCTGAAATGTGATATCGAAAGCCTTGGCAAAGTTTTGTCCAAGGTTGTGCGATGTTCCCACCTGAAGCGCCCTTCCGTCACACATTAGGGCCTCCAAGGTATAGGTACGTAATGCACCTGCGAATTTTTCCCTCTCCGATTTCCTGCCTATAATGATGGGTATTGCGAGTTCATCTTGCATGAAATCGCGATAAATCCGAAGCATCTGAAGGGCTTCCCTCTCCGCCTCCTCTTCCGTGGCATGGGCGGTGTGACCCTCTTGCCATAAGAATTCTGTGGTTCTCAAGAAGGGTCTTGTAACCATTTCCCAACGGAGTACGTTGCACCATTGGTTGATGAGGACTGGGAGATCGCGATAGGATCTTATCCACTTTGAATACATGTGACAGATTATCGATTCCGAAGTGGGTCTAATGGCTAGTCTTTCCTCGATTTTTTCCTGGCCCCCATGGGTTACCCAGGCGACCTCAGGTGCAAAGCCTTGAACGTGTTCTGCCTCCTTGGCCAGAAAACTTTCCGGGATGAGTAAGGGAAAGTAAGCATTGGCGTGTCCAGTTTCCTTGAACTTTTCATCTAGCTTTTCTCTAATATTTTCCCAGATGGCATAGCCATAGGGGCGAATGACCATACATCCTTTGACGGGTGCATAATCCGCCAGCTTGGCCATGCGAATGACCTCAGAGTACCACCTGGATAAATTCTCCGATTTATTGGTCAGTTTTTCGACGATACCTTCCTCAATCGATTTATCCTTGCTCATTGTCACAAGTTCAACCCCTATCTCAGCGACAATTACTATTGAGAATCGACCATCGACAGCTTTTCTATCTCTTCCATCAATACTTCAACGAGCTTATCTTCCGGCACCTTCTTTATCGGTTTACCCTTCGCGAAGAGTAGACCTCCTCTCTTTCCCGCTGCAATTCCTATATCAGCCTCTTTTGCCTCTCCTGGACCATTGACCACGCATCCCATTACGGCAACCTTTATGGGAGTGGAATAAGATAGGAGTTTCTCCCCAACCTCCTCTGCAAGGGAGATCAAATCTATTTCACATCTGCCACAGGTCGGGCAGGAAATGAGCTCCGGTCCTGCTCTTAAACTCAGGGATCTTAAAATCTCGAATCCCACCCGAACCTCCTTTACGGGGTCCGCCGTAAGCGATACCCTTATCGTATCACCGATGCCTTCGTGAAGGAGAACCCCCAAGCCTACTGAAGACTTTATCGTGCCCGAAACAAGCGTTCCGGCTTCAGTTATACCTAAATGTAATGGATAATCCACCATTTTGGCAAGCATCCTATAGGCTTCAATGGTTATGGGCACGGATGATGATTTAACCGAAATCACTATATCGTAAAAATTCAAGCTTTCAAAGAAGTGTACGTGCTCCAATGCACTATCTACGAGGGCTTTGGCCAGTCCCTCTTTTGCCTTGGCATATTTTTTGTGCAGGGAACCCGCATTCACACCTATGCGTATGGGGATATTTTTCTCCTTGGCTTTCATTACGATCCGCTTTACCCTATCTAAATTTCCGATGTTTCCTGGATTGATTCGAATTTTATCGACTCCTGCATCGAGAGAGGCGAGGGCCAGACGCCAATCGAAGTGAATATCCGCAACCAAGGGTATGCTCACATTTTCTTTGATGGTCTTGAGGGCCTTTGCGGATTCTCCATCGGGGACGGCAACCCGTACTATTTCACATCCAGCGGATTCCAATTCCCTGATTTGAGCAACGGTGGAGGCAATATCCGCGGTTTTTGTAGTGGTCATGGACTGCACGGCAATGGGAGCATTCCCTCCGATTCTAACCTTTCCCACTTGAATTTGTTGAGATTTACGTCGCATATCAATCACTCCTATAAGCCACCTAGATAAATGAGGAGTCTTTGGATATCAACCATGGTGAGGTAGATAATTAATATCATGAGCAGGGAAAAAAGTATACTTTGAATGACCACGAGCTTATAAGGGTCTATTGGTCTCCCGCGCACCACTTCTATCCCGAGAATTGCTAATCTGCCTCCGTCTAAAGGAGGAATGGGAAAGAGGTTTATAACAGCAAGATGTATGCTGATGAGGGCTAAAACTTGCAAAAAGAATAATAAGTTTTCCTTGGCAATGAGGGTGGTCTCATGAATGATACCCACGGGTCCCCTCGCTTGTTGTAAGAACCCGCCCTTGGTGAACAAATCATGAATTGCTTGGCAGATCCTCACCGTAGCCATTCCCGTGGCAATGGTACCGCGATGAACAGCGGAAAGAAGGGTCTCTCTCTTTTTCTCCAATTTTGTTTCAATACCCAGAAAACCTCGAGAATCCTTCGTAGTTAGGGTGGGGTAAAAGATCATCCTCTTTCCGCTCCTCATCACCTCGACTTTTACTCTCTTTCGTGGATGTTCTTGAATGATCTCAATGATCTCGGACCATTCCGAAGTTTTCTTGTCCCCAATGGAAATTATCCTATCTCCCGACTTCAAGCCGACCTCAAAAGCAGGAGAGTTGGGCAAAATTTTGGCTATGTCCGTTGTGGGTGTGGGGATTCCCACCATCAAAACGATGGCAATGAGCATTATGGGAAGTATTAAGTTCATGAGAGGTCCGGCCAGGATTATGCTTATCCTCTGCCACATTGGTTTTGTGTTGAAAGCTCGTGCTCTATCTGCTTCGCTTAATTCCTCCTGGGGATCCATTCCGGCAAATCTCACATATCCACCAAAGGGGATGGTTGTAGCAC
>JBFMAG010000025.1 GCA_040755895.1 Actinomycetota bacterium
CCTGGCTAAAGATATTTCTCGATTTTTTATTGCATCTTAATCCGAATCCACCACCCCAATCCTCCTTTCAATTATAAAACATAATCTTTTGATCACAAATTAGTTCGAGAGAGATCAGGATTCACTTCCACTGCAGGATTTTTGGAGATCGAGAGCAATTCGACCTAAAATGCCATTCACAAATTTACTCGAATCTTCGGTGCCATAGGCCTTGGCCAGTTCAACCGCCTCGTTGATGGAAACGCTGAAGGGTATATCGCTTTCATAGATCATCTCATAAATGCCCATTCGGATAATATTTCTATCCACGGGAGGCATCCTCTCCAATGCCCAATTATCCGCGTAGCCTTCTATCATTTCATCCATATGCTTTTGGTGTTTGGCAACGCCCTCGATTATCCTCAAAGAGAACTCGGAAAGGGGTTTCTCCCCAGCTAAAGCCCTATTCTTAATTATCTCGCGTAAAGAGCTACCGGTAATTTCCCTTTGATAGAGAACTTCTAAAGCCATTCTTCGAGCTTTTCGCCTCTCAAGCATTTTAATACCCCGAGGGCAAATCCCACTTTTAAATAAGAAATAATCATCACCGATTTAAAATCCGTCTCGAAATGAAATCGGTGTAAATCTCCCCTTTCCTGAAAAAATCATCCTCCACGACCTTTAAATGAAAGGGTATGGTGGTCTCCAGGCCGACGATGATGAACTCATTCAAAGCCCTTCGCGCTCTCAGGATCGCCTCCTCGCGAGTTTCGCCCCATATGATGAGCTTAGCCAAGAGTGAATCGTAATGTGATGGGATGAGATATCCGGAATAGAGATGGCTGTCAACCCTGACCCCGGGGCCCCCAGGCGGATTGAAGAGTTTGATCTTCCCCGCTCGGGGTAGAAAATCTTCCTCTGGATCTTCAGCATTTATCCTGAACTCGATGGCGTGTCCGTAAAGCTTAATACGAGATTGAGAATGAGCCAGCCGCTCCCCAGCTGCTAAACGAATCTGCTCTTTGACGATGTCTACTCCAGTCACCATTTCAGTTACCGGATGTTCAACCTGAATCCTGGTATTCATCTCCATGAAATAGTAATTTCCCTCTTCATCAACCAAAAATTCAACGGTTCCAGCATTCACATAATTGGCCGCTTTAGCCGCGGCCACGGCGGCTTTTCCCATTTCCTCTCTCTTCTCACGGCTAAGAATCGAGGGTGATTCTTCAATGAGCTTCTGATAGCGCCTTTGGATGGAGCAGTCTCTTTCACCCAGGTGAATCACATTTCCATACTTATCTGCTAAGATTTGGAATTCAATGTGGCGAGGTTGTTCAATGTATTTTTCAAGATAAATATCGGAATTACCAAAAGCCGTTCCGGCCTCCGACGATGCCGTTTGAAGTAACCCTTTCAAATCATCTTCATTATAAGCTATTCTCATCCCCCGACCCCCTCCACCAGCCGCAGCTTTGATGATCACGGGATAAGATATATCCCTGGCGCAGGCCAGAGCTTCCTCCTCACCTCTTATGATCTCGCTGCCTCCAGGAATAACGGGAACTCCTGCTTCCTCCATTAGCTTTTTAGCCTCGATCTTATTACCCATAGCCGAGATGACCCTGGATGGGGGACCGATGAATGTAATACCGCACGACTCACAAACTTCAGCGAATTGGGGATTTTCGGCAAGGAAACCATAGCCAGCATGGATGGCATCGGCACCAGTAACCTCGGCGGCGCTGATGATACCCGGTATATTCAAATAGCTTTTACTGCTGTCCGGTGGACCAATGCAAACGGCCTCGTCTGCGAGCTTCGTATGAAGAGAATCCGCATCCGCTTTGGAATATACCGCTACCGTGGGAATATCGAGTTCCTTACACGCTCTTATAATCCTCAAAGCGATCTCGCCTCGATTGGCGATGAGTACCTTCTTGAACAACTTCATCTTCTCCTCATCCCTTGCCGCTGTGAATTCACAATACCTTCTCAACTTTTCATTCCGTTGGTTCATACAAAAATAAAACCTGACCATACTCCACTGGGTGACCATTCTCCACCAAGATTTCTTTGATTATTCCCTTTTCCTCGGCGGTTATCTCATTCATCAACTTCATGGCTTCCAGGATACAGATCGTCTGCCCCTGCTCAACGACATCGTTAATCTCCACAAAGGGAGGTGCATCAGGAGCTGGGGCTCTATAAAAAGTGCCAACCATTGGAGCGGTTATCTCCTTCCAATGATCGGGGTATTTCTTAGCCTCAACTTGAGGCTCAGCTTCAGTGGCCTGCTCACCCTCGCTAACCTCAACGCTGGGAGCCACTCCAGTAGTCCCCTTGCGCACGCAAATCCTGACCCCTCCCTCCTCCACAACGATTTCACTTACACCGCTCTGCTCGATTATCTTCACGAGTTCCCGAATCTGCTCTACATTCATATATCCATCCTCCTTGACTGCGCTAATTTCTCGGCTCGTCAAGAAAACGGTCTTCTCCATGCTCCTCCTGGCACGATTCTCTAAATATTCCCTAGCCGGTTTTGGGAAGAGGGCAAAGGTTAAAACATCCTCTTCACTCTGGGCTAAATCTCCAACCTCCTTGGCATAATCCTCGAAGGTTTCGGTTAAAAGCTCCGCCGGCCTCACATCTATGCGCTTTTCATCGCCCAAAATCTTCCGTTCGATTTCGGGATCCATGGGACCAGGGGGACGACCATATAACCCCTTCACGTAATCCCTCATTTCATCGGGAATAACGCTCCACCTTTTTCCGCTTAAAACGTTGATTACAGCTTGAATTCCCACGATTTGACTCAAAGGTGTTACAAGAGGTGGGTATCCAACCTCGGCTCGCACGCGCGGTATTTCCTCTAAAACCTCAGGTAATCTATCCAGGGCATTTTGCTCCTCCAATTGACTGTAGAGATTCGAGATCATACCCCCGGGAACCTGGTGGGAAAAGACCTTCATGTGCGTAAGAGAGGTTACTCCGCGCTTAAAACCCCTCCTTTCCCGAACGGATTCCCAATATTCAGCTATCTCGTAAAGGATATCCAAATCAATTCCAGAATCATAGGGAGTATCCTTGAGAGCAGCCACTACCATCTCAACCGCAGGCTGAGAGTTTCCAAAAGCCAAGGGCACAGTAGCCGTATCTATGATATCCACACCCGCTTCGATCGCCTTGATGTAATTCATGGGGGCCATGCCCCCGATATAATGGCAATGGAGCTGTATGGGTAAATCGATTTTCTTTCGTAGACGCTGAACTAGTTTATGAGTGCGATATGGGGTAAGGAGAGCCGCCATGTCCTTAATGCAGATGGAGTCCGCCCCCATTTCCACGAGTTCAAGGGCAGTGTTCACATAATGTTCGAGAGTATGAATGGGACTAATGGTATAGCAAACCGAAGCTTGAAAGTGGGCACCGATCTCTTTGACGGCCTCAACGGCGGTTTTGAAATTCCTCGTATCATTGAGGGCATCGAAGATACGAAAGATGTCGATGCCATTTTTCGCTGCATGATGGACGAATCTTCTCACTATATCATCTGGATAATGCTTATAGCCCACAAGATTCTGACCCCGTAGGAGCATCTGTAAAGGTGTATTTCGCACGTGGGACTTGATCGTCCTCAGCCTATCCCAGGGACTCTCATCGAGGAACCTCAAAGGTGCATCGAAAGTGGCTCCGCCCCAGACCTCCATCGAATGGTAACCGACCTTATCCATCTTCCCAAGGATGGGTACCATATCTTCCGTGCGCATACGGGTAGCCCAGAGAGATTGATGGGCATCCCTCAAAGTGGTATCGGTGATTTTAACCCGCTTTGGTCTCCGTCTCATTCCACCCACTTCTGAATCCCTATTTTAACAGGAAAATCCCTCCCTTGCCCACCACCTTCTATTATTCCCATTCTTATTTTCCAGTTAACCTCGTAATGTACTCACCCGAACGGGTGTCTATTTTCACTATGTCTCCCTCCTCAATGAAGAGAGGGACTTGAATGACGGCTCCCGTTTCCAGGGTAGCGGGTTTTGTCCCCCCGGTTGCCGTATCCCCCTTCACACCCGGAGGAGTGCTTATGACCTTTAACTCCACAAAGATGGGAAGCTCCACACCGATTGGTTTTCCCTCATACATCAAAATCTCCAAGGTCATTTCCTCCTTTAGATACTTCCTCGCCTCCCCAAGTTGTTCCGATAGTAGGGAAAGTTGTTCATAGCTCTCAGTATCCATGAATGTGTAATTATCGTGGTCTGAATAGAGGTATTGCATGGGACGATGGTCAAGTCTCGCAAGTTCCACCTTCTCGCCGGCCCGAAATGTCTTATCAATGATGGCACCAGTTTTTATATTCCTTAGTCTCGTGCGCACGAAAGCCTGACCTTTACCTGGTTTTACATGCTGAAAATCCAAAATGGTATATAGAACGCCGTCTACCTCGATGGTCATCCCCGTTCTAAACTGGTTGGTCGTGATCATGAGTCGATCTCCCTCCAATCAATCTCTCAAATCTATCTAGCATATCCACGATCGCGGAATGTAAACTAAAGCTCGAGTAGATCCTTAGCTGATGCCGTTAAAATTTCTATTCCCTCTTCTCTTAAGAGTACCAAGTCTTCGATACGGACCCCACCAAAACCTGAGATATAGATTCCTGGTTCGATTGTTGTAACCATTCCGGCCATTAACCGCTCACTGCTTTTCGGTCCCAGTGTGGGAATCTCGTGAATCTCCAACCCAACTCCATGTCCCAGATTATGACCGAAATTGCTACCATAGCCCACCTGACTCAGGTAATCTCTGGCGATTCCGTCAACCTGGGCACCGGTTTGACCCAGGGATATCCCATCCAATGCTCTTTTCTGAGCTTGCAAGACCAGCCGATAAATCTTGCGTTGTTGCTCAGAGGCCTTCCCCAAAACCAAGGTTCTGGTCATGTTGGAGTGGTATCCCTCATATACCGCTCCGAGATCGATTTTTACGAACTCGCCTGGGTTTAGGCATTTATCAGTGGTTCGGGCATGAGGTATGGCGGAACGTGCACCGGACGCCACAATTATATCAAAACCCGCTTTCTCAGCACCACTTTTGCGCATAAAGTATTCCAATTCAATAGCCACATCTCGTTCGGTTACTCCCAGACTTATAAATGGCAAAATATGGGAAAAAGCTTGATCCGCCAGCTTTGCAGCTCGAGCTATCCGAACTATCTCCCCTTCCTCTTTGATGGCTCGCAATTGTTCTACCATTTGGGGCAAGGGATGCAAGAGGATATTATCTAATTCGGAGAGCTCAATATACTCCTTGTAGGTGAGAAAGTGGGATTCGAAGCCAATCACCTTTAGTCCCAATTTTCTAATCAAGCTCGCCAGTTCGTCGTGGCCTGAATTCGTGACCTTAAGAATTTCACATCCGTAGGCTTCCTGAACTGCCTGCTCAAAATGGCGAAAGTCCGTGAGGAGAAAGATGTGCTTCCCATCGATCATTAGCATTCCTGAGCCCGTAAAACCGATAAGATACCGTAGGTTCTCAGGTTTCTTGATGAGCATGGCATCAACCTGGGCTTCTTTGATCTTTTGCCTTAACTTAGAAATCCTCCCAGAGGTCATGAGTCCCTACCGGCGATTATTTTTCTTGTTCCTCCAGCAATCTTTTTGCCGCCTCCAAAGCTAAATAATAGCTATGGGGACCAAATCCCGCAATTTGACCCATCGTGACCGGGGCAATAACCGATTCCCAACGGAACTCCTCTCGAGCATAAATATTGGAAAGATGTACTTCAATGGTGGGGATATTCACGGAAGCAATGGCATCACGGATGGCTATACTATAATGTGTAAAAGCTGCAGGATTAATGATGATGCAATCAATTTTACCTGCTGCCTGTTGAATCCTTTCCACAATCTCTCCTTCGTAATTCGACTGAAAAACCTCCAATTCTATTCGGCTCTGAGAAGCTTGTTCTTTGAGGACGGAATTTATCTCCTCAAGTGTCGTGGTTCCATATATCTCCCTCTCCCTTAATCCCAATAAGTTCAAATTTGGACCATGGATCACCAGAACCTTGCCCATTGGCATCATCCTCCCTACAAATTTAATTCCTTCCTTATTTCAGCCAGTCTATCCTTAGCTCTCTTATTTTCTGGCTCAATTTCCAGCACCTTTTCAAATTCGAGCATGGCGAGTCCCAATCTATCCATCTTCTCGTAGATTAAACCAAGATAAAAGTGAGCCACGGCGCTCCTTGGGTTAAGCTTCACCACCTGCCCATACTCCTTTGCTGCCTCTCTGTGCATCCCCCTGTTGTAATAGATCCAGCCCCTACCCAGATAAGCTGTCTGGTTGCGAGGATTTAAATCTAAAGCCATGGTAAATTCACGTAACGCTTTATCCAATTCACCGAGGGTTACATATTCATTCCCCAGGTTAAAATGAGCTCTCTCAATATAGCGTAAAGTTCTTTGAGGATACCAGTACCTATAAATGGTCTTCAAGCTTATGGCTTTCTTGAACTGACTTATCGCCATGGAATGGTCGCCTCTAAAGGCATGAAATTCACCCAACAGGACATAATTTGAAGGATCGTTGGGGTATAGATCCTGAGCCCGTTCTAATTGCGATAGAGCCTGGGAGAACCACCCTCTTGACCAATAATAAACGGCCAAATCGGAATGATAATCGGCCCAGAAAGGATTGAGGGCTATCGCCTTTTTCATTTCCCTGATCGCTTCATCCATCAATGAAATCCTCTTCAATCGTTGTGCTCTCCTGTAGCAGGCATTGGCAAGGTGGTGGTGATATTCAGGGCAAATGGGATCAAAAAGTGTTGCCTTTCTGAAGGCAACACAAGCTTGGGAAAATTTTTCCCCTCTCATTAGTGATTTCCCCCACTCGGCAAAGTTTAAAGCCACAGCATAGTTCACTAGAATGAGCAGAATCAGACAGAAAGCCACAACTACTGTGGCTGCGCTCATATTCCTAGATAGTTTAAAGGATGTCCTGACGACCCTTTGAGGGAATACTAGTCCCTCGAGGGAAAAGGTCAATCCCACTAGGGACCAAAAAACCAGGGCTACCAGAGGGGTGTACCAATCAAAATCGATCAAGTTGCGAACAAAAAATGCTACGGATCCCGCAAACAAGGCTAAGGCAATTCCCCTTATATGCTCATCTCGCAGGTCTAAAAGTAATCCAAACTGCTTTTTCAAAATGAGCAGAATTATGGCCAAAAAAAGAGCGAATCCCAATACTCCCGTTTCCGCAAAGAGCTCGAGATAAGTATTGTGAGCATGCTTTGAATAGATACCCCCGTGTTGATATACGGAATAGATGCGGGCGTAGGTTCCAATCCCCGTCCCCAGAAGAGGAAATTCCTTTATCATTCTCAAAGTCCCCTTCCAAAGATGGAATCTGCCCTGCGCGCTTGTGACCCCCGCTTCCTTGGTAAGCCCTGGATACAAGGCAGTCTCCGGGGAATACATCTCAGTCATTGTGATCACGGTCAGGCAGAAAATGAGGGCAAACATCCCCAAGAGCAGCAAATTCGCTGCTCCCTTCCGCCTTTGAGTTTTGGGAATCCCCACAACCAAGATAGCTACCACGACCATGAAACAAAGCCAGCCTCCGCGGGAAAAAGTGAGAAATAAGCAGGTGATCATAACAACACCAGCGATCAGCAGTGCCACTTTTTGCCATTTATCCTTTGCATTTAACAATAGCACGAAGGCCACGGGAATGAGCATGCAAAGAAATCCCGCAAGATGATTGGGGCTAATGAATATGGAGAATACCCTACTGGGAATATCGAGAGATAAGCCCCTTTCAGCTACATATTTCGAAAGCATCTTGAAACCGGCTACGTATTGAAAGATGCCGTAGCTGGATAATAAAGTTCCGCAAAGGACAAAAATGGCGAGGAGTGAGGTAACCTCCCATTTTAATTTGATGTTATTGGCTACGAGCCAAAAGATCAAAGAATATGAGAATATCAGAAGCAAAGCATCTCGGCTAGCGTATAAGCAGACCAACCCAAAGGCGGAGACGCCAGTGGTGATGCCGAATAAAATCAGGGGAATGTCAAGGTCAGTGCGGTAAAAACTTGAATTTTTCCGACACGCTTCCAAAAACCAGAAGGTACCGAGGAAAATTAGCAAGGTGTATAAACAAGCCTTCGTTTCCTGGAAATAACCCGCTCCATTGATAAAAGAGATATATAAAAAGAAGGCAAATATTAGAATGGGGGTGAATCTTTCCAGTTTAAGATGGGCTTTATTTGTCAATCCAGTCTCCTCACATCTTCTAGGGCTTTGGTGATTATGCGAGAGGAAATCCCCATGACCACGGGAGACCCAACTGCCTTTAAGAGCACAAAGATATTGGCTTCGCCCCGCCTCTTTTTGTCCACCACGATTTGATTTAATATGGCATTGGCATCGAGTTCGGGTAATTTGAGGGGAAGCCCTGCGCGTTTCAATAATCTAATGTGTCGATCAACCAAAGAGCGGTCTACTAGACCGAGTTCATGGGCGATGAAGGCGGCGCAAACCATCCCCACAGAAATGGCTTCTCCGTGCAAGAATCTCCTGTATCCGGTTAAAGCTTCGATGGCATGGCCGATGGTGTGTCCATAATTGAGAATCGCCCGCCTACCAAAATCTCTTTCATCCTCCTCCACTATCCTTGCTTTAACCCTGCAACACTCAGAGACCACTTGCAACACGAGCTCTTCATCCAATTTCAATATCGCTTTCAGGTTTTTTTCGAGAAAGGAGAGAAACTCCTCTCCCTGTAGAAAGCCATATTTTATGACTTCTGCAAAGCCAGCCTTAAGCTCTAGTTTAGGTAAAGTTTTTAGTGTTGTGACATCGATGAGAACGAAATTTGGCTGATAGAAGCATCCTATGAGATTCTTTCCCCGAGGATGATTTACGGCAACTTTTCCTCCTACACTGCTATCCACCTGGGCGAGCAAGGTTGTGGGGACATGAACCAAAGGTACTCCACGCATGTAAGTGGCGGCTACAAAACCCGCCAAGTCTCCAATTACTCCTCCTCCCAAGGCTATGATGGGATCGAAACGCTGAGCATCTACCGCCAGGAGTTCATCGTAAAGTTTTGATGCCATTTCAAGAGATTTATACTCCTCACCATCGGGAACTTCTAAAAAGTGGTGCTCAAAGCGGGCTTTCTGAAAACTTTCACGGACAACCTCTCCAAAGAGGTTCAAAACAGTGGGATTGGTAATGACAATGGCTTTTCCTCCACAACGGGGAATGGATTTTACCCTCTCCCCAAGGGTCGAGAGAATTCCGGATCCTACATAAATTTTGTAACTCCGGCCTCCCAATGCCACCTCAACGGTTTCAAATAGCTTCATGATGTTATCTTCTCTCCCAACTCCCGCTGGATTCTTTGCACCACCTGTTCCACGGAAAGACCCGTTGTGTCCACGATCAAATCGGCTACCTCTTCATAAATCTTCCCTCGCCTTGAGAGCAGCTTCTCGATCTGTACCTTTGGCTGTGGGACGTTTAAAAGTGGTCTTTCATCGGAGTTCTTTACCCGCTCATATATCGCCGATAAGGCCGTTTTAAGGTAAATTAAAATTCCCTTGCTTTTCAAGACCTCTACATTCTTGGGATTTAAGACGGCCCCCCCGCCACAGGCTATAATCTGCCCCTCGCCCGAAGAAACTTCGGCGATTATCTTCGCCTCCAAGGCACGAAAAACGGGTTCACCGGAGTCTTCGAATATCTCCCTTATCCGTCTTTTGGCTCTTTCTTCTATCAAGGAATCCGTATCCACGAACCTGAAATGCAACCTCTCGGCCAATCTCCGCCCGACACTACTCTTACCCGACCCCATAAATCCTATGAGCACGATGTTCTTCATATTCATTCACCTTCAATTCATTCACCATTTACATCTTAAATTGGACTATTAACGAGTTAGGTTGACTTTTTAGATTCACCATTTCCTCAATCTCTCGATGTAATTTTGATAGTTACATTTGACCTCATCGAGGCTATCTCCACCGAATTTTTCAAGGACAGCGGAAGCCAACTCTATGGCCACAACCGCTTCTCCGATCACAGCGGCGCTGGGAACTGCACAGACATCGGCACGCTCTTTAAAAGCAATAGTCGAATCCTTAGTTATTATATCAACGGTTCGCAATGGTTTACCGAGGGTGGGGATAGGTTTCATAACAGCCCGAAGAAGGACCGGTTCCCCATTCGTTACACCACCTTCCAATCCCCCAGCTCTATTCGTCTCGCGGTAGAACCCCCTGGAAGCATCGAAAAATATCTCATCGTGAGCGGATGAGCCCCTCACTGAAGCCATCTTAAAACCCTCTCCTACCTCGACTCCTTTAATTGCAGGTATGCTCATAATCGCTTGAGTCAACCTCGCATCCAATCTCCTATCCCACGATACATAACTTCCCAATCCCGGAGGAACTCCATAAACTATGATTTCAAAAATGCCCCCCAGAGTGTCCCCCTCATCCCCTGCCTTTTTGATCTCATTCACCATTTCGAGGGAGGCCTTTTCATCGATGCATCTAACTGGGGAACGGTCTATCTTGGGAATATCCTCAGGCTTAGGAGGGGAAACGATTTGCGCTGCACAGGTTCCGATGCCTATAACGTGGCTTAGGATTGAAATGTTCAATTCCTGAAGAAAAGCCTTGGCAATGGCTCCAACACCCACCCGAGCTGCGGTTTCCCTGGCACTCGCCCTCTCTAAAACATTACGAATGTCCCTTTGCCCCATCTTTAAAACACCGGCGAGATCTGCATGCCCAGGTCGAGGTGTGGTTACTGGTTCCATTTCCACGGCTTCTTCAATGGACATCACCCTCGACCAATTTCCCCAATCCCTATTGCTGATGAGTAAGGCTATGGGACTACCAAGGGTCTTACCAAAACGCACTCCGCTTAAAATCTCCACCTCATCCCGCTCTATCTTCATTCTTTCCCCCCGACCCACGCCCATTTGGCGTCGAGAAAGCTCAAAATTGATATATTTTGCGGAAATCTTTAAACCACAGGGAATCCCCTCCAAAATGGCAATAAGGGCTGGTCCATGGGATTCTCCCGCTGTAAGAAACCTGAGCATCGTCTCACCCCTTATTTACTTCAAAAATCATTCAAACTGATTCTTATATAGCATAAAACGGCACCGAGGAGGAATGCCGTTCTTAAGCCTAAATCAGAAAATCGGGAAAAATTAATCTTCAGAATCTTTAGCCCATGGACTAATATTACTTGTATATCTCTTCACCCAACTTTAATACAATTTTATCATCCCCGTAAAGAAGGGTGACACTATCGGCTCCTATCGATAATACTTGATAGGGAGAATCATTAATTCGATCTCCCTCTTTAACCTTATATATAGTGCTCCCATATTTTATGGAGGCATATTTCGTTCCATCCTCGGTATAAATATCCTCAAGGGCGAGAACTTTTGGCGTTGTTTCGGTCGTACCCGTAACAGTGGGCGTAGTCACTTTGGTGATCAAAGGCTTAAAGGGATCTTTGCTCTCGTATACTTCAAAAGACTCAACCCGATCAACGGAAGAAGGAGGAGCCGTTGCAATCATTTTCTCCTCCTTCTCTTCTCTCTTTGGTGTGGATCGAGGTGGTTGAACCACACGCCGGGGTTCCCTGAGAGCCTCGCTAAGAATCACCAAAAATAAAAGCGCCGAAGCAACGACGAATACGATAAGAGCAGCGATGATGATTATTAAAATCTTTTTCCCCTTGGGAGTTTCTAAAAACCCTTTAACTTTGGTTACATAATCCTTTATGTCTTGTGACATTTTCTATCCACCACTTTTACTCGTCGGAGATTTACCGCCCTCACTAGCTTGCTGGGCTTTGATGAGTGTGAAGGCGCTCGCGGAAATATCCACGGAGAGCTCGGGGTACTCCTTTACGGATATGTTCACCGCATTTACTTTTATCTCCCGAGAAAGTCCTTCAAGTCGATAGAGAAAATCGACCACATCGAAGAATCCTCCAGTAATGTTAATGCTCAAAGGTATTTCAGAAAAACTCTCCTTCGGACTGAGAACAGAGGGCTTTATGGAAATAAAGTCAATGCCCGCTTGGGTGGCTATATCCTGTAGCTCGATTATAAGGGACGGGAGCTCGGGCTCCTTTGGAATTCTTTTGCTTAAGCTCAACAGCTTTGCCTCAATTTGGGCCGATTCCTCCTTTGCGGCTTTAAGGCGTGAAAGCGTGGCCTTCGCTGTCTCCTGTTTTTTCCTCTCTTCCTCCATTTGCTTTCGAATTTGAGCTTTTCGGTTCTGCTGAGGTAGCCAGGCCAAAAGGAAGAATGCGACCACAAGAAGAATTGCGAATATGCCCACTGTCATTATCCTATGCTTAAGCGAAATGGCCATGCCCTCACTCTCCCGAATTCCTAGGCGGGGCAGGAACGGAAGGCTTCGCCGTTTTTAATTGAGAAGTCGTCTCAAATTGGATGGCTTCTTGCTCTTCTACCTCTGTTTTTTCCGAAGCATTGAGCCAAATCTCGGTCAAATGTTTAATTTCCTTCAACCTGACCATCCATTTTGCCACCGAATTATGGGTGAAGGTGTAACCTTGGAAATTGATTCCAGCATTCATGTCCCCCTTGAAAGAAGTCAACCAAACATCGCTCGGTATGACCATACTAATTTCATTGAGTAGTTTTGACCACGATACCTCGCCTTCCATTGCGGTCTTGAGGATTCCCTCCCACTTTTCAACCTCAGCCTTTTTCTTCTCATAAATTTCATACTCCGCGATTACCTCCTCTAACTTTTGATTTTCGATCTTAATTGCGGAGAGTTCTCGCTCCTCCTGACCGATGACCCAGGCATTAATGGTATATACAAAAAATAAGATAAAAACGAGGACCACTATCCCCACGAATGAGTAAACCAGGATTCTTTCAGCTCTCCTCTTTCCAAGGATTTCCGGAGGTAATAAATTGATGTTTGTCATCTTTCGAACCCCCGTAGAGCAAGACCAAGACAGATGGCAAGAGAAAGTTCTTCAGCCATGAGCTCCTCTTGAGGTAATTTGGGATCGATCTGAAATCCCTTCAGAGGATGACCAAATTCCACACCCACTTGTAAGCCCTGACTTAGATAACGATCGAGGTATTCTAGTTTCGATCCGTCTCCACTTAAAATAACTCTCCCAATGCCTTTGACCTGCCTGGCTTGCGCGAGATAATAATCGAAAGAGCGTCGGACCTCGGTCACAAAATTATTTATTTCTTTCACTAGAACCTCTTGCACCAGTGGCACTTTATCAGCCATCTCAGACTTAACCTTTTTGGATTTTGACTCCTTATTCAAGGGAGGTAGCCCGATTTCGACTTTCAAATCCTCGGCTTCGTCGAAGGATACGTTCAAGGCATCAGCTATGGCACGGGTGAAATCATTTCCCGCCAGAGAGGTCACCCGAGTAAATCTCGGTATTCCCCGCTCTACAACGACGATATTGGTGATTCCTGCACTTATATTGATCAAAGCTGTCGCTGTTCCCTCCAACTCCCCTTCCTCAGGAATGATGGGTGACTCACCTATGAGCGAGCGCACGAGGGCGAAGGAAGATACATCGATTACCACTGGTTTTAATCCAGCCCCCTCAACGGCGGCGACATTGTTCCGGATCATGTCCTTCTGCCCAGCTACAAGGAGCACTTCCATCATCCGCTCATTATTCTCCGTAGTGAATTCGCCCACCACCTGGAAATCGAGAATGGCCTCCTCAATGGGGATTGGAATGAATTCCTGAGCTTGATACTGAATGGCCCCTTTGAGCTCAGATTTCTCCATGTAAGGGAGTTCGATGAGGCGGACAACAACTTTCTGATTGGCTACACCGATTATCACTCTTTTATCACCAAAACCTGCATTCTTCCAGAGTCTAAATAAGGAGTTTGAAACGGCTTCGACGTCGACCACTTCACCCTCTACAACGGCTCCCATAGGGACCTTTACCTTGCCATATTTAATAAGGATGGGTGAACCCTGCGCGGCCTTCAGCTGAGCTGCTCGGAAGGTATTCGTTCCAATATCAAGACCTATTGGTGGAAGGATTCTAAATGGAAAAATGCCCAAAATACGATTCCTCCTACGATCATGACTTCCACTTGATTTAAACCAGTGTTGCTTCCCCTCTTTGGGCGGGGCATTACCTTTTATCTGTTATTTAAACCGACTACTTGATTCGATAAAATTTTGCATTTCCCTTTTTAAAAATTCCACAGAAATTTATCGGCATTTCCGTCCATTTCTTTAATAATCACTTATTCCTCACGCCAAGTCCTGTAATCGAGGGTCACACCCTGTATGATCCCAAAGATACTTGGATACTCTGAGGGCATGGCGGATCCCCTGAAAGTCAACTTGACTCGTCTTCTGATATTATCAAACCAAAGCTGGCCATCATTATTATCGACGTCTCCCGCAATTATACTCCCGATAACCGCTATTTCTCGGCCATCCGCCTCGGTACGGAATCGGATTCCCCTCCGTGAGAAGACCACCCCTTCGAGTTCGATGTGGCTTCCAGTATCGGTCGATCCCGCATTGGTATTTGAAGTCAGAAATATAACATATCTGGAGAGCAGACTGGACTGGGTGGAGTAAACATAGTCGTAAACCCTCGTTCGAGCATTGCTGTAGAGCTCGGTATTCGCTCCCATTTGGGTTGGCTTTGGTTTAGTTCCTTGGATGACCAAGGCATCCGTATTCGTATCGGGGTCATCATCATCCCAACCACCGGCGATGATTTGTATCTTCTCCCCGATGCTTGAGCTATTTATGGTCACATTGCCATAAGCCACGATCGTGGTTACCGTGGAGGTATTCGTGCTGGTTACGGTGGCACAATCGATGGTCAAATTCCCATTTATGTAGGTCTTGCTTCCCCCCGTGAGTGTTACTGTTCCGGTCCAGGTTTGGTTTCCGGCGGGGTAAGTGCTCGCCGTGCGAATTTCCCGTTCATAAAAGACGGTTCTAAATGTGGGTAGCCCCGGAGGACCGGCGGAAGTGGCTTCCTTCCAATGCGCGTCGGGAAATTCCCTTACACCAGCAACGTATTCATTATCCTCAGGGCGCACACCGTCTTCGTCATAGGCATATCCGAGATAATCAGAACTCGTGCTCGGTTCCCTGATGTTTATGACCCAGCCGTGGATGTTTAAAACATCGCTCCCCGTTCCGTAGATCATAACCCGTGTAGTTTCCGTTGTATCATTGTATATGAAGACGTTATCCTCCGCAGAGGGATCATCATCATTTCCGGGTATGGCGTTGGATTTAGCAGCGGTCAAGGCACGCTGGAAGGCAGCGGGTACGGTATTCACGACGGTTTGAACCCTTATTCTCCTCGTTACTCCCGTAACTTTCCCCACGGAAATGAGCAACCCAGTGTTCGAATCGTAAATCGTATAATAGCTTCCCGATCCAAGATTAACCGGTGTAGTCTCGCTTCCAATCGTGCCGGACATGCTGCTGTTTAAACTCCAAAGGGCATGGTTTATTCCAGCTTCTGCCAGGTAATAAGCTTTTGTGGAATTGGCATGCTGAATTACCATATATGCCTCATTGATGGTCAGAGAAATGAGGGCGGCCCCCACAAGGATCAAGATCAAGGCGGCGCTTAAAGCAAAGGCTAGCGTGTATCCCTCTTCCTTGATTAAAATTTTCAATCTAAGCGGAAACTCGACCAACCTTCCCATCTCATAAATCCTCCCATCACTTCCTCAACCTACATTCGTTCTCCAGTCTATATTCCTTTGGAAGCTCACCCGGATTTTTATCCACGATTAAAGTGATATAAATCTGGTAGGGTTGATTGACATCATCCGTCCTGAAAACTGGAACTGATTTATCCCGGTTGATCAAATATCTGGCCAAAATTTGGCTTGAACTATCAACCTGCCTTGTTAAAATTCCACTCGTCGATAGAGAGTAAATCACCGACGTATCATGGGTATAATCGGCGTGAACGATATCAGTTTCCGCCAGAGAATAACTGAAGGTAACCGTTCCCTCCTCATAATTTACGCTATATTCGCTGGACGGACGGGGGATGCCGTTTTTGTAGATGGTTGGAGGTGCCGATGATAACCATGGATAATATCGAGATCCATAGACCCTCCGTTCGGGATCGGTTGTGGACAATCCCTCTCCAACTATTTGCAATCCGGATATGGTGAGGCTATAATCGGTAATTCCCGTAACCTCATAGCATTCCCTCAGCTCTTGAGCTATCCTCAACATGGCAATTCGGGCACTCCGTTGAGCATCTATTTGCCCCTCGGAAAGATTCCAGGTCTCCAGTCCTTGAACTAACAGACCGTATAGAGCCCCAACTATCAAAAAGAGCAAAGCTCCAGCCAAAAGTAGCTCCACCAGAGTGAACCCTCTCTCTTCATTGGATTTAATATATGCCAGCATGAACCTCGCCTCTGCTTATAGCTTCCTTGTCCTGTAAGTTACCAGTGTTACGGCTTGCGTTTGACCTTCCCTGGTCCAGCTCACCTTAACCGTAATTCTCTTAATATCCGCATCCGAATTTGTGATCTCAGAAGGCGAAGAGACTATTGTCACCTCACGATTAAAGATCTTACCCCCTACAGTTCTTGTATCCGAGTAAGTGCCGTCTTGAAGATCGGGATCATCATAGGCTTTATTCCTCAGGTACTCCATCTTCTCTTGGGCAAAATTGGTGGCAAGATTCTTATCCTTGGAGGAGGAGACGAACCCAATCCCTTCATAAAACATGATGAATATTGGAATTAAGATGAGAGCGATGATCGTCGCCGCCCCTAAAACTTCGAGTAGGGAAAATCCTTTCTCGCCTCGTGTCATCACTCACACCACTTTCTGTAAAAATTGCTCGCTATTTTTATCGGCATCGCAGGTGGGGAGCTAAAGACGGAAAAATCTTAGAGAACATAAGCTTAAATAGTAGTGGAAAATCTGAGGACCGAAAAATAGAGTTATGAGTCCACCGAGGGCAAGGAATGGACCGAAGGGAATGATATCCCTCCTGCTCATTTCCTTGAAAATGATGAGTGCAATGCCGGCAATGGCTCCCAAAAGAAAGCCAAGGAATAGAGCGATCAGCACATACCAGCCCAGGAATATACCCAAAAAGGCTGCAAGCTTTATATCCCCTCCCCCCATTCCCTCCCTCCTCAAAAAAAGATGAGCCAATAATGCCACCAACAGCAGTAATCCTCCACCGATGAAAAATCCAATCAATGAGGAGCTCATCGCTTGAGGGTTGGACAAAATCACCAAGATGGCCTGTATCACCAAAGCCGGCAAGATCACCTTATTGGGTATGATTTTATGCTTTAAATCGATGGCAGCGACCAGCAGAAGAATGGAGGTGAAGAATGAAGCCGATAAAAACCTGGTGCTCGGCCCGAATTTTAAGAAGCAAAATAAAAACAGGAGTCCAGTCAATAGTTCCACCAGGGGATATTGAATGGATATCCGCCCTTCACAGTAACGACACCTGCCCTTGAGCAGAAGATAGCTGACAAGCGGAATATTGTCATAAATCTTGATGACTCCTCCGCAGTGGGGACAATGAGAGTTGGGGAAAATGATTGATTCTTTCCTTGGAAGACGGTAAATACAAACATTCAAGAAGCTTCCAACGGCTAATCCGAATATGAAAAAGACCAATCCCATTATCCCCTTTAGCATATCTCCTCCTCCATTTCGAGAGCCATTCAATGACCCTTTAAATTTTATCGACCTCTTCGCCGCCATTATTTAACCATATAAATTAACTTTAGTTTGGCAAATTTCCTAGATAACTGTTTTTATCTCCTTAAATACTTGTCTTTCGTGGTAAATGCAAAATGAAAAAATGAAAATGAAAAACGACAAAGAAAAATTAAAAAAGAGAATAATTTTGGATTTTACATCGTGATTTTCCATTTTTCACTTTGAATTTTTAATTTAAAGGTAAAAAGCTGCGCAAACTTAAATTTTGCCAAAGTACAGTAAATTAAAAAAGTGGCACCATATGGGTGCCACTTCCCCCTTTAGGCTAATTTTAGTACGAATGACCACTGTAACCACCTGGACACTTCGCATATGGAGGATCTGCAGTCTCATCAATATTGTAGAAAGCATCAGCTTTCGGGCACTTCGGTGCAGCCTTGAGATATTTCCCCGTTACCAAAGGATGAGTGTCGTCCAACACCTGATTCGCATCTGCTATGCCAACGATGGGATAGACATCTTCAGTAGCCTTGTAGGTGGTTATTGCTCCATCGATGGTTCTTAAGTTCGCCTGACAAGTTCTCCTTTGAGCGCTCTCACGTGCCACGTTGAATACCGGAACTGCGATGGCAACCAAGATGGCAATGATTAGAACGACGACCATTAACTCGATCAAGGTGAAACCTCTTTCCTTCCTAATCATCTGTTTTCACCTCCTTGCATAAGAAAATTTAAATCGCATTTGGAGCTCCAACCTCACCTCCGAGAAAAGAAAACGCAAGCGGTCTAAGTAGCTTGCGTTTTCTTAAAGAGTATTCCATATGAGGCAGCCCGGCTAACTTAGACCAAGTCCCGTAGCTTTGCGCCCCCCGCTCTCACGGGGTTTGCCCTTATCTCTTTTTCAAGGTACCTCTAAAAATATATCGACACTTGCCAAGAAAAACTTAATTGCATTATCCGGAGACCGCTCGGGTCTCGCCTCGCTACAAAGCTTTGAGAATGCTTAAGAAGTTTTCATAGGCGAGGCTAGGCTCCGGCACTTTTTAAGCACTTACCCCCCTCAAATTGTAAGTGCAAAACCAACTCGTTAATGGTCCAACCTAATTTTAAAGACGGGCTTATTCAGGTACTATTTAATCAGGGTAATCACCTTGAACATCGGCATATACAGGGAGATGATTATGCCTCCAATTAAGGTTCCCATGACCACGATCATTAAGGGTTCGATCAAAGAAGTGAGCGCATCCACCGTGGCCGAAACCTCCGAATCGTAGAAATCGGCAATCTTATTCAACATGGAGTCCAGGGCTCCCGTCTCCTCTCCAACGGCGATCATCTGAACCACCATTGGGGGAAACACGGTGCTTTCCTCCAGAGGTCTCGCAATGGTTTCACCCTCCTTGATACTTGATCTGGTCCTCTTCACGGAGGTAGCAACCACGGCATTGCCCGAGGTTTCCGCCACAATGTCCAAAGCCTGGAGTATGGGGACGCCACTGGAGACCAAGGTTCCCAGGGTTCGAGCAAATCTAGCTATGGATATCTTACGAACCAAGAGTCCGACGATGGGCAAGCGTAATTTTATCCTATCGATCTGCAATCGACCAGTTTCGGTCCCTCCAAACCATCGGAAGGCATAAACTAATGCTATGGTGATGAGCAATCCTATGTACCAAAAATTTTGCATGAAACGGCTTGCGGCCAGCAAAATCCGAGTGGGTAGAGGGAGTTCGCCACCCAAACCCTCGAACATCCTCACAAAAATTGGAACAACAAAGGTGATCATGGCAAATAAGATGAGCATGGAAAAGCCGAACATAGCAGAGGGATAAGCCATCGCCGATTTTATCCTTCCCTTCAACGCCGTTTCCTTCTCATAATGTTCGGCTATTCGAAGCAATACCTCATCGAGGACTCCACCGGTTTCTCCGGCTCTTATCATATTGATGAACAAGGGAGAGAAAATTCTTGGATGCTTTGCCAAGGCATCGGAAAGTGCCTGTCCCGCCTCGACATCGTGCTGAACTTCGGCAATCACCTGGGCCAGGGCGGAATTTTCGGTTTGCACGCTCAAAATGTCCAGGCATTTGGTCAGGGAAAGACCAGCATTTATCATGGTGGCGAACTGACGGCTGAACACTGTGAGATCCTTCAATTTTACTCTTTTAAAGCGCCTAAGGGCTTCGTCAAGACTGGGGATTTCAGCTTTCTCCTTAATATCCAATACGATGTATCCCATTTGGCGCAATTTATTGGCAACGGTGATTTCGCTATCGCCTTCGAGGGAGCCCATTATTATCTTGCCCTGTCCATCACGAACCCTATAGGTAAAGGTTGCTGCCAATGATTACACCTCCAAACCGAATTCGTCCTATCCCGCTCGACCAAGAAGCTGCCTTATATCGTGGGAGTCGATTGCCCGGGCCACAGCCATCTCGTAAGATATCTTTCCCCTCCTGTAAAGATCGGCTAAAGCTTGGTCCATCGTCTGCATCCCGTATTTCTGTCCAGTTTGCATGACGTTGTAAATTTGGTGCGCTTTCGCCTCTCTAATGAGATTTCGAACTGCTGGGGTGGCAAAAAGAACCTCCACGGCAACCACTCTACCCCTTCCATCTCGAGTCTGCAGGAGTTGTTGAGCTACTATCCCCTGCAGGGTACCAGCGAGTTGGATCCGTACCTGCTGCTGTTGATGCGGAGGGAACACGTCGATGATCCGGTCGATCGACTGAGGAGCATCTGGAGTGTGAAGGGTTGCAAAGACTAGATGTCCCGTTTCGGCAGCGGTTAACGCAATAGCGATGGTCTCAACATCGCGCATCTCCCCTATTAAGATGACATCGGGATCTTGACGCAATACATACTTGAGGGCATTCGCAAAGGATTTGGTATCCGAGCCAACTTCCCTCTGATTAACGATGGACCTCTTGTGGTGATGGAGATACTCTATGGGATCTTCGATGGTCATTATATGGACGTTTCGTGTCTCATTGATGATGTTGATCAAAGCGGCGAGTGTCGTTGTCTTTCCACTACCGGTTGGTCCAGTGACCAACACAAAACCTCTTGGTCTTCTAGCCAGCGTTTCCAGAACCTTCGGGAGACCCAACTCCTCAAGGGTTTTTATCTCCACAGGGATGAAACGGAAAGCTGCGGCGAGAGTATTTCGCTGATAATATATGTTGACTCTGAATCGGGCTTTCCCAGGTAAGGAATAGGAGAAATCAAGCTCCAAATTCTTTTCCAACTTCTCCCGCTGCTCCGATGTAAGGATGCTATAAACCATCTCCTTGGTATCCTTGGGAGTTAGTTTGGGATAATCCAGGCGAATAAGATCTCCATGAATTCGTATTACGGGAGGAGTTCCCACCGTAAGGTGCAAATCCGATGCTTCTCTTTGCAAAACCTCTTCTAATAGATCGGTCAGTTCCATGGATTCCCCCATCTTATTGGTGACATCGCCAATATTATCGGCAAATTCGCAGCATTCATTAAATATAAGTGGGTCATAAATCACCAAATGTTTCTCTGAAGGGGTGGGCTAGAGGCGACTCTGAGCACGCCGTTAAACGAAGTGAGCTCGAAGAGCTGCCCAAATTGCGTGAGAGGAGTGGGTGAAATACTGGAGGGAATTTTGTAGGTATTCGGAACTCGAGATTCGGGATTTTAAACTATGACCCTCATTATCTCCTCGATGGAGGTGATTCCCAGACGCACCTTCTCGAAGCCATCCTGCCTTAGGGTTTTCATCCCCTCGGCGATGGCTACCTCTTTGATCTCCTCAGCGGTGGCCTTTTCCACGGTAAGACGCTTAATGGTCTCACTCATCAACATTATTTCATAGATTCCTATTCTTCCCTTATATCCAGTATCATTGCACTTGCTACAACCTTTGGGACGATAAAGGGAGGGTACATCATCGCCCTCCAAGGGGAAACCGATCTCCTTCAGTGCTTTTGGGGAAGGATTATGGGGCTCTTTACATTCCTTGCACAATCTTCTGGCGAGTCTTTGAGCCTGAACACAATCAACGGCTGAAGAAATAAGAAATGGAGGAATCCCCATCTCCGTAAGTCTGGTGATGGCTCCGGGAGCATCATTGGTATGCAGGGTCGATAACACCAAATGTCCCGTTAAGGCTGCTTCTATTGCTATTTGCGCGGTTTCTCTATCTCGAATTTCGCCCACCATTATGATGTCGGGTGAGGACCTCAGGATTGACCTTAAACCTCTAGCAAAGGTTAAGCTAGCTTTGGGATTTATCTGAATTTGATTGATACCGGGTAATCTGTATTCCACTGGATCTTCTATGGTAACGATGTTTTTCTCCGGTATATTGAGGACATTTAATACCGCATAAAGAGTGGTCGACTTACCACTCCCGGTGGGTCCGGTGACCAAGATGGTCCCATAGGGCTTCGTGAATGAGGATTTGAATCTCTCGAGGCTCTCTGGGAGCATGCCCAAATCATCCAAATCCATCAGAATGCTTTCCTCCTCTAAAATACGGAGAACGACCCTCTCCCCGTGAACCGTGGGAAGAGTGGCCACCCTGAAGTCATAAGCCTTCCCCCCAACGGTTAGTCCACAATGTCCATCCTGGGGCTTACGACATTCAGCGATGTCCATTCCGGCCATAATCTTAAAACGGGAAACGAGAGCGGGTTGGATTCCCTTTGGGGAGCGCATGACCTCTTGGAGAACGCCATCCACTCGATATCTTACTCTTAAGTTCTTTTCCTGGGGTTCGATGTGGATATCGCTTGCCCGGTCATGGATCGCCCGGGTGATTATCAAATTTACCAGCTTTACGATGGGTGCCTCCTCGGCGATCTCGTGAATTTTCTCTACGGGGATTTCCTCCTCTACCTCCATGATACCTTCAATCTCCCGTCCCAGTGCCTCACCCATTCTGTAATAATGATTGATGGCGGAGAGGATATCGAATTCCGTGCTCACCACGGGTTTTACATCGTAACCCGTGACGATCCTCAAGTCGTCGATGGCAACGATATCATCGGGGTTGGCCATGGCCACGACCAGCCTATCGCCCTCGAAATCGATGGGGAAGATGAGATACCGCCGGGCCATCTCCTCCGAAATTATGGCTACGGCGCTGGCATTGACCTTATAATCTCCCAAATCAACGAAGGAAAGACCCTTCCTCTTCGCAAGGACGGAGGTTAAGGTGTCTTCGTTAATTAATTTCATATCCATGAGGACCTGGGCTAAAGATTTTCCACTCTTCCTTTGAACCTCCTCGGCCCTCACCAGCTGCTCCGGGGTCACAATCCCCTCATTCATCAGGATTTCCTTGAGTTCTTCATCCAATTTTGTCACCATATCCATTCCACCTTAGTTTGCTTGCTAGCTGATTTGCTGGTTTGTTTCTAGCCAACAAGCCAGCCACCAGCCAACAATTAAACTATGACCCTTATTATCTCCTCGATGGAAGTGATTCCCAGACGCACCTTCTCGAAGCCATCCTGCCTTAGGGTTTTCATCCCCTCGGCGATGGCAACTCTCCTGATTTCCTCAGCGGAAGCCTTTTCCACGGTAAGACGCTCGATGGTTTCGTTCACCAGCATGACTTCGAATACACCTATCCTACCTTTATAACCCGTTCCATCGCATTTGCCACAGCCCCCGGGTCTATATAAAGTTGGTACCCCCTTATCCCCGTTCAGAGGAAAACCGACATCTCGTAAAATCTTTGGATCTGGAGTATATGGTTCCTTGCAATGGCTACATAGCCTCCTTGCAAGTCGCTGAGCGACGATGCAGTCCACTGCGGAGGAAGTAAGAAATGGTTCCACCCCCATCTCCGTTAGCCTGGTAAGGGATGAAGGAGCATCGTTCGTGTGCAGAGTGGATAGCACCAGATGACCGGTGAGTGCCGATTCTATGGCTATCATAGCCGTCTCCACATCACGGATCTCGCCTATCATTACGATATCCGGATCGTTCCTCAATATGGAACGGAGTCCCGTTGCAAAGGTTAAACCCGCTTTGGGATTCACCTGAACCTGATTGATGCCGGGAAGTCTATACTCGACCGGGTCTTCAACCGTGATGATGTTTTTCTCAGGTGAATTTAAAACATTGAGAACAGCATATAGTGTCGTGGTTTTACCGCACCCAGTGGGTCCAGTGACCAAGATGGTCCCATAGGGCTTCGTGAATGAGGATTTGAATCTCTCGAGGCTCTCTGGGAGCATACCCAAGTCATTGAGATCCATCAAGATACTTTCCTTCTCCAGGAGACGGAGTACGATTTTTTCCCCATGGATCGTGGGTAAAGTTGCCACCCGAAAGTCAATCGATTTTTTATCGAGGGTTAAGCCAAAACGCCCGTCCTGGGGAATGCGACGCTCAGCGATGTCCATTCCGGCCATAATCTTAATGCGAGAGACGAGACCGGGTTGGATTCCCTTTGGGGAGCGCATGACCTCATGGAGAACGCCATCTATTCGATATCTTATTCTTAGGTCTTTTTCCTGAGGTTCGATGTGGATATCATTTGCTCGCTCCCGCACGGCTTCCGTGATGATTAAATCGACCAGTTTGACCACGGGGGCTTCTTCGGCTTCTCGCTCCTCCGTTAAGGCCTCGCGAACCTCGCTTTCGGCGGCAACGGTCTCCGCCACCTGCTCGATGGTTTTATCTATCCTTGCGTATTGATGGATTGCGCTGAGGATGCCCGATTCCGTACTCACCACGGGTTTTACATCGTAACCCGTGACGATCCTCAAGTCGTCGATGGCAAAGACATTGGCAGGGTCGGCCATGGCCACGACCAGCCTATCGCCCTCGAAATCGATGGGGAAGACGAGGTATCGCTGGGCCACTTCCTCGGAAATTATGGTTGCGGCATTGGGGTTAATCTTGTAATCCTCCAAATTTATGAAGGGGAGGTGCATCCTTTGAGCTAAGGTCTTTGCGATATCCCCCTCGGTGACGTATCCAAGATCGACGAGAGTTCGCGCCAGCGATTTATTATCCCTGGACTCTAAGGCCTTTTGCAGTTGTTCCTCCGTGATGAGACCGGCTTCTATCAAAATTTTGCCCAGTCTCTTTTTAACCCTCACCATGGCGATCTTCCTCTAAAGCTTCCTCCAGAGCTTTGCGCATTACCTCTATGGGAGGTTCTAAATTCGTCCAAATCTCAAAAGCTGCGGCACCTTGATGGAGAAGCATGCCTAATCCCCCAAGGGTACGGGCTCCCTTCTCCTTGGCCATCTTGAGGAGCAAAGTCTCCCTTGGTCTGTAAATCAAATCACACACGAGATGCTTAGGATTTAGCAACTCTATGGGGAAGGGAAGTTTCCCGCTTTTCGGATCCATACCCACTGGAGTGGCATTGATCACCAGTTCAGCCTTTAAAAAGACGCGAGATAGATCGGCTTCGAAATCCATTGCCTCAACTTCGCAGGAAGGAAAGTTCTCCCGGAGAAGTCGACTGAGAGAACGTGCTCTTCTCAAGGTGCGATTGACTATGGCTATATAACTTGCTCCCGCCAAGGCTAGAGAAACCGCTACGGAACGAGCGGCTCCTCCCGCTCCCACAATCAAGACATTTTCCCCCTTCGGATCGAATTTCGCATCCCTTTGAAGGGAGGCTAAAAATCCCCTTCCATCCGTGTTATATCCGATTAATCTGTGTCCCTTCACGTGAATGGTGTTTACCGCTCCCACAACCCGAGCATAGGAGGCGATCTCATCCAAAAACTGGATGACTTCCTCCTTGTAAGGCATGGTCACATTTATCCCCACAAAATTGAGGGCCCTTACACCCTCCAATGCCTGATGAAGAAAGGGTCTCTCTACTGGAAGGGGCACATAACACCAATTCAGACCCAGGTGCTGAAAGGCCGCATTATGGAGCACCGGAGAAAGTGTATATCGCAGGGGATAACCGATGATTCCCGTCAATCTTGTTTGACCATCGATTCTCAACATCCACCTCACCCGAACTTTACTCTGTGCTATTCTTAAGTAAATTCCTTTCTCGCAATTTTTTAAGCACTAGTCTCTCCAGCCTGCGCAGAAATTTCGTGTGCAACATTTCCTGGGGACTTATGGGGACCACTAGAATGGTTTTTAGCCCCAATCTATTCCCTCCTAATATATCGGTAAATATCTGATCTCCAATAACCACAGTTTGCTCAGGGGAAACATCGAGCATTTTAATTGCCCTCAGGAATGCCCTCTGCCTGGGTTTTCCCGCGGGAGCCAAGAGGGGTAATTTGAATTGACTAGCGATCTCACTTGCCCGAGTGGTCCAGTTATTGGAGAGGATGCAGATTCGAAATCCCTGGAGGATGGCCTCTTGAAGCCATCGACGAATTCTCTGAGGAGTTTCTCGCTTGTATCGAGGAACGAGGGTATTATCCAAATCTATTATCAAACCCTCGATACCCTCGCGTTTAAGCTCGGCCAAATCAACCTCACATACCGAATCATAATATTTACCTGGGCAAAGAAGCCTCAACAACTCTTAACACCTCTTATTTTGTGCTTTTTGCCCTCCGCTTTGCCTCCAAGAATTCCTCATAGGAATTGGTGAAAGTATGTCTCCCCCCTGGATCGGTAACCACATAATACAGGTAATCTACCTGCGCTGGGTTTAACGCCGCTCTTATGGACCCCAAACCGGGGTTGCATATTGGACCTGGGGGAAGTCCGGGATGTAGATAAGTATTGTAAGGAGAGTCAATTTTCAGATCCTCTTTGGATAACTTCGGCTTCCATCGCGGTAAAGCATATTGAACCGTGGCATCTATTTGAAGGAGCATCCCCTTGTTGAGGCGGTTATATATGACGGCCGAGATCAAACTTCGCTCCTCGGGGACCTTCGCCTCCCTTTCAACTAACGAGGCTATCGTTATCACGTCATGGAAAGTTAAATTTCTCTTCTCAGCTTCAGACCAGTTGAGGGAGGATATTTCCTTTTCAAACTGGGTGAGCAACATATCTATAAATTGTTTTGGGGTGGTGTCTTCGCTCATGATATAGGTTTTTGGAAAAAGATAGCCCTCTAAACCGGGTGTGGTATTACTTTCTAGAAAATCATAATTAAAAATCCCCAATGTAGTACCATTCTTCGCAAGCTGCTCGAACTCCTCAGCATTTATCTCCGTTTTGGCTCCAATTCTCCCTGCGATTTGATTGATGGTGAATCCCTCGGGTATTGTAACCATGAAAATTCTTTTGAGCGGTCCCTTGAGAAAAATATTTAAGACCTCTATATGGGATATTCCCCTTCTAAACCTGTACTTACCGGGCAAGATGTTTATTCCCTTGATTCTCACCAAGAGTTGGAAAAGATATGGTTCAGACAGGATTTCCTTTTCGACCAAAAGATGGGCTATTTTAGAGGTCGGAGTCTTGGGTTTGATCACCAATTCCACCGCTCCCCCCTTGGGAGGTCGATAAAGGGCGAGAAAATAAAGGAAGATTAAGAGGAAAACCACTACGACGGAGACTAAAATCCTTCTAAATTTTCCCGCTCGAATCTCCCCCCAGTTAGGAATGGGCAGATTTAAACCCCTCCCCCCTGCGCAGACTATCAAGATATCCCTGTAAAATGAGGGTGGCGGCGACCTTATCTATCACCATTTTTCTCTGAGCTCGCCTTACATTGGCTTGCAGGAGAGCCTTCCTCGCTGAAAGTGTGGTTAACCTCTCATCCCAACACTTTATGGGTAACTCCAGTTGTGAGGAGAGCTTCTTCGCATATTTCTTGACCATTCTGGTTTGAGGACCTGAACTTCCATTTAAATTAAGGGGAATACCCACAATTACCTCGTCTACCTGGTAATTTTCAATAAGTTCTTTAAGTTTCCGAACCTCGCGGGAAAAATTACTCCTCTTAACAGTGGTCAGACCCTGGGAGGTTTTGCAAAGAGGATCGGAGATGGCAACTCCAATATTTTTCGCTCCAATGTCAAGACCCATCTTTCGCATTAAACTCCGCCTTTCCCCTTTTTATGCAGATGTTTTTCGATGTATTTTAAAGCCTTATCTAAAGCTTGAGATATATTCTCCGGTTTCTTTCCTCCCGCCTGGGCAAGATCTGCCCTACCCCCTCCGCCACCACCAATGATGGGGGCTATTTTCTTGAGCAGATCACCCGCGTGAAAACCGTTGGCTACTAGGTTCGGCGTGGCGGCGGCAATTAGCATGGCTCTTCCACCATGTGAAGCTCCCAGAACCATGATACCACTCTTAATCCTCTTCCTTAAAACATCGACAAATCGCCTCAAACTCTCCATATCCTTGGCCTCTATTGTCCTTATGAGGACTTTGATCCCATTTACCTCGCGAGTTGAAGCCAGAAGGGTGTCAACCTGATGCTTAATGAGCTGAATCTCAAAGGACTCTATCTCCCGCTCCCTCTCCTTAAGAGTGGCCAGTATGCCGGTTATTCTCTCTGGTATTTCGGGAATCGTTCCCACTCTCAGCAGGTTGGTGGTCTCCTTGAGAATCTCCTCCCGGCCGTGGATATAATCTAAAGCTCTACTTGCGGTTAAAGCTTCTATTCGCCTGAGGTTTGTTCCGATGCTCCCCTCGCTGACTATCTTAACCAGTCCGACTTGACTCGTGTTCGCCAAATGGGTTCCCCCACAAAGCTCCTTGCTGAAATTGCCGATCTCCACAACTCTCACAAATTCGCCATATTTCTCTCCAAAGAGGGCAATGGCTCCGATATCCTTGGCGAATTGAAAGGATGTGGTGTAGCATTTGACGGGGTGTCCCTCAAAAACTTTATCGTTGATGAGTTTTTCGACCCTCCAAACTTCCCCATCACTTAGGGCCGCAAAGTGAGTGAAGTCGAATCGCAATCTATCGTGATCCACGAGGGAACCCGCTTGCTTGACGTGTTTGCCCAATACCGTCCTTAGCGCCCAGTGAAGCAGGTGAGTGGCCGTATGATTGCGACAAATTTCCGTTCTTCTTTTAAGATCGATGGTGGCCTTAGCCTTTTGGCCCGAGCGAATGGTTCCCTTAATCACCTTCCCCAAATGAACATAAAGGTCAGGAAGGGGAGACTGGGTATCCGCTATTTCTACCGTACCGGAAGAGGCCTCTATGAACCCCCTATCTCCGACTTGGCCTCCCATTTCGGCATAAAAGGGGGTTTTCTTGAGAACTATTTCAATCTCGTCGCCCTCTTTAGCCTGAGGTACCACCACACTGCCACGGATTATAGCTTGAATCGTCGTCTCAACGCTTTCCAGCGAATAGCCTATGAATTCACCCTTGCCATATTGGTCAAAAACTTGCGTATAGACCTCCTTTGGCTTGGCAACCCGATCTTGCCAAGCAGCCCGTGCCTTTCTACGCTGCTCCTCCATGAGTTCATCAAATTCTCTCTCATCCACGGATAATCCGTCCTCTTCCGCTATCTCCCTGGTCAACTCCAGGGGGAAACCATAGGTATCATAGAGTTGGAAAGCAATATCGCCACCGATCCGATCCATCTCCTTTGATTTTGCCTCCCCAATGACCCCACTTAAAATGCTCAAACCTGATCTCAGAGTTTGGGAGAATCTCTCCTCTTCACTGGCGGCAATGCGGATTATGAATTCTTGGCTCTCTTTGATCTCGGGATAGGCATCCTTCATGGATTCCACGACCATTTGAACGAGATCCGGAAGGAACGGTCTCTCGATTCCCAACAATCGACCGTGACGGACCGCCCTTCTTATGAGCCTCCGGAGGATGTAACCTCTCCCCTCATTTGAGGGTAGAACTCCGTCACCAATGAGAAAGGTTATCGCCCTAACATGATCCGCGATGATCTTAACGGAGATATCGGATTTTTTGTCCTTCCCGTACCTTATCCCACTCAAGTTTATGGTTTTATCAACTATGGGTTTAAGAAGGTCGGTCTCAAAATTTGTGGGTACATCTTGCAGGATCGAAGCCACTCGCTCCAAACCCAGTCCCGTGTCGATGTTCTTCTTGGGCAGAGATTCAAGATATCCCTTCTCGTTTCGGTTATACTCCATAAAGACCAGGTTCCACACCTCCCGGAACCTGTCGCAATCACAGTGGATTCCGCAATCGGGTCGCCCGCAACTCCGGTCCTCCCCCAGATCATAGACCAGCTCGGAACAGGGACCACACGGTCCCGTAGGGCCAGCGGACCAGAAGTTGTCCTCCTCCCCCATGCGCACGATCCGAGCCTCGAGAATGCCGATCTCACCTCTCCAGATCTCCAATGATTCATCGTCGTCCTCAAAGACGGTAATCCACATTCTACCCGGATCGAGTTTCAAATTTTGTGTTAAAAATTCCCACGCCCAAGCGATGGCTTCCCTCTTGTAATAATCCCCAAAGGAGAAATTCCCCAACATCTCAAAGAAGGTCAAATGTCTCGCCGTGTGACCAACCCGCTCAATATCGCTGGTACGAACACACTTCTGGCAAGTAGTAATTCGGGTGTGGGTTGGTTTCATCTCACCCTGGAAGATGGGCTTAAACTGCACCATCCCCGCAGCGGTGAGGAGCAAGGTAGGATCATCGGGCACCAGAGAGGAGCTGGGAAAAACCGCATGACCCCGTTCCTGAAAGAAGGCCAGGAATCTCTTTCTTATCTCACTACTTTTCATCAAACTTCACCCATCTGTTCACCGGATTTTTCCAGAAAATGATAGACCAACGCCTTGCCCGCCGCAGCGATGGGTATGGCCAAAATTATCCCCATAATCCCAAAAAGTACCCCTCCTATCAATAAAGAGAATATCACAACCACGGGATGTAAGTTAACCTGCCGACTTATGATATTGGGCGAAAGAAGCATTCCATCGATCAATTGAATTATTATCATGGCAATGATGACTAAAACGGCGAGAGTGGGTGACTTTATCAAGGCAACCATTGCAGCCAAGGCTCCTCCGGCAATGGGACCGAAATAGGGAATGACGTTCAATACTCCGGTGATGACGCCCAGAACTATTGCGAAGTCAACTCTCAATATGGTAAGGGCAATGCCACAAAGGACTCCAACGGCGAGGGCCACCAAAAATTGTCCTCTAAGGAATCCTCCCAGCACCACATCGATCTTATGGATTATCTCAAGGGCTTCCGAGCGATATTTTCGGGGAATGAGACCGCTCATGGTGGCCTTTATTGACCTTAAATCCTTTAAAATATAGAAGGCTATGAGCGGGGCTAGGATGAGATGAAGGATGAGTGAAAAGATATCCATGGTCACTCTCGGAATGCGCGAGAAAATCTCCATCCCCACATCTTTAACCTTCTCGAGGTACCCCTCGAATA
>JBFMAG010000026.1 GCA_040755895.1 Actinomycetota bacterium
TCTCCCACATTAAAGGAAAATATCTTGGGACCGGGAAGACCGAACATGAATTCATATACCTTTATCCCAGCGAGTTTAGCTGCTAAAAAATGTCCTAACTCGTGGACAAAGACGAGGAGATTTAAACCCAAAATGGCGATGACCAAACTGATTACACCCATAAAGCTTTACCTCGCATAAAACTCTATATGAAACCCTAGATGAAAAACTAAAAGCAAAAACTATTTCTAACCCCTTAATTTTGAATTTTTCTTTATCGTTTTACATTTTTCGTTTTTAATTTTAAATTTGCAATTTGCCAGCCAAGTTTAAGCGAGCTCATGTATAATCGATTTGGCCCTTTGACGGGCCCAGTTTTCTGCCTCTTTAAGCACACCTATGCTTCTTACCTCCAGGGGGATGTGAGAATCAAGCACCTCCCTTATCACGTGTGGAATGGCGGGGAAAGAAATTTTTCTATTTAAGAAAGCATTTACAGCCTCTTCGTTGACTGCATTTAGAACGGCGGGAAATGTTTTACCTTCCTTACCAGCTTCTAAAGCATATTTTAAGCATGGGAAATTGATAATATCCGGTTTTTCGAAGGTGAGCTCCTTTATTTCAGAGAAATCTAAACTGGGGAGAGGTGAGGAAAGCCTCTCCGGATGGGAAAGGGCGTATTGGATGGGGATGCGCATATCCGTCTGCCCCAGATGGGCTTTTATCGAACCATCCTTGAACTCCACCATGGAGTGGATGATGCTTTGTGGGTGAATTACTACCTCAATTGCGTCGTAATCGATCCCAAATAGGAAATGTGCCTCGATGGTCTCCAATCCTTTATTCATGAGGGTGGCCGAATCTATGGAAATTTTGGGTCCCATTTTCCATCTGGGATGAGCCAACGCTTCTTCGACGGTGACATCTTTAAGATTCTCCAATTTGCATCCTCTGAAGGGTCCCCCCGAGCCCGTGAGGATTATTCTCACTACATCCTTTAGATTTTCCCCCTGTAAGCATTGGAAAATGGCATTATGCTCACTGTCTATGGGGATGATTTGGGCTCCGCTCCTTGCGGCCAATTTGGTGACGATTTCTCCCCCAACCACCATTGATTCCTTGTTCGCCAGAGCCAGAGTTTTCCCAGCTTTCAGTGCAGAAATGGTGGGATCGAGACCGATGGAACCCACCAATGCGTTGACCACTAGATCACCCTCGGGCATGACTGCCAACTCCTGAATCCCACATGTTCCAACTAGAATCTCTATCTTACGCTCGATGCGTGCACGCAGATTTTCCGCTGCCCTTTCATTTGATATGGCAACGGCAATTGGGTTCAATTCCCTGATTTGCTCCTCTAGAAGTCCGATATTTTTATGGGCTGATAATCCAACCACCTTAAAGGCATTTCTATTTCTTTTGATCACATCAATGGTCTGGCGCCCTATCGATCCCGTCGATCCCAGTATAACTATCCTTTTCACCATCTCACCGCCAATTATTCAAAGTTCGATAGGAGTCCTTAAAAATTTTTACTCGTGAACTGGCTTTGGAAAATGGCAGCCGGCATCTACAGTAATTTCAACAAATAGTAAGCCACTGGTGCGGTGAATAGTAGGCTATCCAATCTGTCCAAAATTCCTCCATGTCCTGGAATGATCGAGCCTGTATCCTTGACTCCTGCCACCCTTTTGAGACTCGATTCGAATAAGTCGCCAAGGACCGCGGCAATTCCAATGATCAGCCCCATCAAAATCCGCTTTGCTAAAGATAGGGGGATGAATGCCATGAGACCTAAAGCAGCGGAGCTTGCAAGCAACCCCAGGATGGTCCCCTCCCAGGTTTTTTGAGGACTTATCTTTGGAGTCAGTTTCCTCTTCCCCATTAATCTTCCTCCTCCAAAGGCAATCGTATCATAAACCCAAGTGGCCACGAAAACGAGCAACACGGAGAGGGACCCCCGGTTTATGGAGGGTTCTAAAAGACTAAATCTTTCAAGTCCTGTGCCAAGACCATGAATGAGAATCAAATGAGCGAGTAAAAATCCGACATATAAACTCCCGAAGATTGTGAGGGCCATATCGTAAATGGTGAGTTTTTTTGCTTTTAGTAATCCTCTTATCAATACTAAAATTATTAAGAGAACCAGAGCTATTCCTATACCAGCCTGGCCCTTTATTAACGCGGCGATGGGAAAGCAGGCTCCACCGAGCATGCCCACGCCAGTATCTGGCTGTGAGTTTCCAAATGGTAAAGAGTAGAATTCACGCAAACCCAATAGTACCATGGCCAATACCAAAATGAAGAAAGGGACTCTACCCAGAAATAAAAAGCCGAGAAGAATCATCCCATAAATAATCGCACTCAAAACTCTCTGCTTCAACGTGGCTTCTCCTTTTTCAAGAGGAACTTCCATTCTTTTGTTGAACTTTAGAGCTCCGATGTTGCAAGCTGAGCTACCGAGCTCCTGAGCCTCAAAGCTTTTTATCAGTCGGTTTCAAGTCCACCGAAGCGCCTTTTTCGCCTCTGGAATTCATAAATCGCTTGCAAAAAATCTTTTCTTGTAAAATCGGGCCAGAGGATGGGGGTTACCCACAACTCGGTGTAAGCTATCTGCCACAGGAGAAAATTGCTCACCCGAAGCTCACCGCTCGTTCTTATCAACAGCTCAGGGTCGGGGATGTCGGCGGTGTATAAATGATCCCTTAAGGTCTCCTCCGTGATGGAGTCCGCATCCATATTCCCGCTTTTAACAACTTGGGCTATTTGCCGCACCGCATCCATAATCTCCGTCCTTCCTCCATAATTCAGGGCTACGTTCAAGACAAGACCTTCGTTATTTTTCGTTAGCTCCATCGCCTCTTTGAAACATCTTTGAGTGGATTCTGGAAATTCATGGAGATGTCCAATGACCTTAAGCTTTACATTGTTCTTATGAAGTTCGTTCACTTCCTTTCGTAGCATTTCTTCGAAGAGGCCTATGAGACCCTCTATTTCTTCCTTGGGACGCTGCCAGTTCTCCTTTGAAAAGGTATATAATGTTAGACACTTTATTCCTATTTCTGGAGCGGTGCGTACTACCTCTCGGATGGCATTTGCACCAGCTCTATGACCAGCCAAGCGCGGCAAGCCCCTCTTGGTTGCCCATCGGCCATTGCCATCCATGATTATGGCCACGTGGGCAGGAACCCTTTGGGGATCGATTCGTTTCAAAAAAAAGTCCTCGCGAGACCTCTGATAGGACTGACGAAGACTTCTACATAAATTCCTCAATTTATCAAGCACTTAATTTCCTTCTTAATCGATTTCTACCAGCAATGAACCGTGAACCGTGAACTAATTTACAGTCCCATTATCTCTTCTTCTTTGTGTTTCAGCATTTCATCGATTTCAGAGACGTATTTATCGGTGATCTTTTGGAGCTTCTCTTTGGCCCTTTCGAACTCATCCTCCGAAATTTCCCCGTCTTTCTTTAGATCCTCCAGAGCTTCCTTGGCATCTCTTCTAACATTTCGGATGGCGATGCGCCCCTCCTCAGCCATTTTTCTTACCACGCGGACCAGTTCCTTACGCCTCTCTTCAGTCAAGGGAGGAAACGGTAGGCGAATTACATTTCCATCGCTTGAAGGGGTGAGACCCAAATCCGACTTGAGGATGGCTTTTTCGATATTTCCTATGGAACTTTTGTCCCAAGGTTGGATGACTATCAGCTGGGGCTCCGGCACCATGACCGTCGCCAGCTGATTTAGGGGGGTTTTTGTTCCATAGTAATCCACCATGACTCTATCCAGAAGTGAGGCTGAAGCTCTCCCAGTTCGGACACCCGTGAACTCACCACCTGTGGCGGCTATGGCTTTTTTCATTCTCCTCTCCGCTTCTGCGAGGATTTCGGGGATCGTTTTACTAATCACCCTTATACCCTCCTTGGGATTTTTCCTGAACAATGGTCCCAATTTTTTCTCCCTCCAAAACCTTCTTGATATTTCCCGGCTGTGCTAAATTAAAGATGATGATGGGGAGATTATTGTCCATACATAGGGAAATGGCTGTGGCATCCATGACCCTTAAACCCTTATTGAGGACATCAATGTAACTGAGTTCGGGGAACTTTTTTGCCTTGGGGTTAATCTTGGGATCCGAATCATAAACCCCATCAACCTTGGTGGCTTTGAGTATGGCTTCTGCTCCAATTTCCACTGCTCTAAGAGCAGCGGCGGTATCCGTGCTGAAGTAGGGATTTCCCGTACCCGCTGCGAAAATAACCACTCTGCCCTTCTCAAGATGACGGATGGCTCGGCGTCTAATATAGGGTTCGGCTACCTGATGCATGCTTATGGCCGTCTGGACTCGGGTAACAACTCCCTCTTTCTCTAGGGCATCCTGGAGAGCCAGGGAATTCATGACGGTGGCAAGCATGCCAATGTAATCGGCCGTTGCCCTATCCACACCCGCTGCACTAGCGGCTATTCCACGGAAAATATTTCCCCCACCTACAACTATGGCAATTTCCACGCCTTCGTCGCTAAGCTCTCTCACCTGTTTGGCGATGGAGGCCATGACCTTAGGATCGATTCCATATTGCAGTGAATTGGTCAGAGCCTCCCCGCTTAGTTTAAGCAAAATGCGCTTGTATTTAAACTTTTTCCCCACGCTAACCTCCCGTTTGGCTTTTTACCTTAATTTTGAGAGATAGTTTCACCCAATGCAAAACGGATGAAACGTCTAATCACGATATTTTCCCCGATCTTTGTTACCAAATCTGCTAGGAGGTCTTCGATGGTGATATCGGGATTTTTAATGAAGGGTTGCTCAAGGAGACAGGTGCTTTCGAAAAATTTTTCCAACTTTCCCTGCACAATTCGGTCTATGACTTTATCGGGCTTATCTTTTATTTGAGCGTGATATATTTCCTTCTCCTTTTTAATCAATTTTGAGGGAACTTGATCACGGGAGATGTAACTTGGATTGGTTGCAGCAATGTGCATAGCGATGTCGTGAGCAAATTTTCTAAATTCTTCATTTTTCGCCACAAAATCGGTTTCGCAGTTAATCTCGACCAGAACTCCAATTTTGCCCGCGTGTATGTAGGCATCTATCAATCCTTCCTTGGCGGTTCTTTCCGCTCTTTTTTTGAGATCGGCGAGACCCTTTTTTCGAAGAATCTGGGTAGCCGTTTCAATATCTCCTTTCGCCTCTATCAATGCCTTTTTGCAATCCATCATGCCTGCTCCAGTTAGTTCCCTTAACTGTTTTATCTTAAGAGTAGAAACGGACATATATCAAACCTCCCTGAAGTGGAATATTATGCACTTTCAGCCGTCTGTTGTGCTTCGGCTTCTTTCTCCTCCACCATTACTTGGCTGGCTTTCCCCTCCAGTACCGCGTCGGCTATGATCTTTGTGATTAAATTTATGGCTCGGATTGCATCATCATTCCCCGGAATGACGAAATCAATCTCATCTGGATCGCAATTGGTATCCACGATGGCCACAATGGGAATCTCCAATCTTCTCGCCTCTTTAATGGGGATTCTCTCCTTCTTCGGATCTACTATGTACACCGCTCCGGGTAGTTTACTCATTCCTCTAATTCCTTCGAGATTCCGCAATAACTTGGCGTATTCTTTTTCGAGTTTTAAAACTTCCTTTTTGGATAGGAGGTCCAAGAGATTCCGGGACTTCATTTCCTCGAGTTCCTCCAATCTTTCCAGCCGCTTTCGTATGGTCTCAAAATTGGTGAGCGTTCCGCCCAACCATCTATAGTTAACGTGGGGCATGCCACACCTTGTGGCTTCCTCTTTTACCCCTTCCTGAGCCTGTTTTTTGGTTCCCACAAAGAGAACGAGCTCTCCCCGGCTGACTATGTCTCTAACAAAGTCATAGGCGATTTCAATAAGCTCGAGGGTTTGTTGCAGATCCAAGATGTAAATACCATTTCGTTCGGTGAAAATATAGGGCTTCATCTTGGGATTCCATCTGCGAGTCTGATGACCAAAATGCACCCCTGCCTCCAATAACTGCTTCATCGAAACAACTGCCATATTGCACCTCCTTTCCCCTTGCCTGCCATCGTTGCCCGTGCAAGCTGGCAGGTGTAGTTTTCCCTCCGTCCACTTCTTCCCTCCTTCCACCCAGTGCAGGGCACCTGAAAGAAGGTCCATGGACGTGTGTATTTGGAACAGTGTAGCATAATACCACAATGCAGACAACTTTTTAAATGTTCCTCTATTCCCCTGAGAGCAGCGATTTTATATCCTTAAGCCTTGCTCTCAGGCGGAGAATTGCCTTCGTATGAAGTTGCGAAACTCGAGATTCCGTTACCCCCAAGATTTCCCCGATCTCTTTAAGGGTCAAACCTCGATAATAGTATAGGGCGATTACAATCTTCTCTCTTTGGGGTAATCTATCAATGGCTTTGGCTAAAATGTCTCTTAGCTCGGATAATTCAAAGATCATTGAAGGATCCTTCACCCTGGTATCTTCCAGGGTATTGATCAGGCTCACTCTATCATTCTTATCCGAACTGATCGTCCACAACTCTTCTAAAGCCACGGGCGTCGTGTAACTGAGTTGGTTCAAGAGCTCATGCAATTCTTCGATGGACATCTTAAGAGCCTCTGCAACTTCCTCATCGGTGGGTACTCGCTTGAATTTGTTCTCCAATTCTGCATAGACCCTCTCTAGTTCCTTGGCTTTATGTCTGACCGAGCGAGGAACCCAATCCAGCGATCTGAGTTCGTCGATGATAGCTCCCTTGATTCGAGAGATGGCATAGGTTTCAAATTTAATATCCCTGCTGGGATCAAATTTATCTATGGCATCGATGAGACCAAAGATTCCGTAACTTACGAGATCGGCAGTATCCACATTTTGGGGCAAACTGGCGGCAATTCTACCGGCTATATATTTTACAAGAGGCGAATAATGGAGGATGAGTTTTTCTCTAGCGGACTTTGATTTCGCGGCTTTATATTCTTTCCAAAGCTTTTCTATCTCAGATTTGCTATCGGACTTCTCCACCAGAAGTCTCCCTCTGCAGTCGAACCCCAACCTCAACCCCGATTAATGGCTCTCGGGTGGGTTCTCATATATGTCTCCTTAAGGCTCTTCCTGCTGAGATGAGTATAAACTTGAGTGGATGATAAATCAACATGTCCCAGGAGTTCCTGGACTGTTCTTAAATCAGCTCCGGCTTCCAGGAGATGTGTGGCAAAGGTGTGTCTAAGGACGTGGGGGCTTACGGACAAGCTCATGCCCATCTGTCTCATATATTTATTGAGTATCCTTCGCACCGAAACTGTCGAAAGCCTATTCCCTCTACTGCTCAAAAATAGGGCTTTCCCTGCCTGCCTTGCCGGCAGGCGGGCCTGCTGATAGGCACGGTCCCTCTGTGCACGGGTGCAACGGGCGAGCTCCTTGTATCCTTTAGCAAGGTATTCTGCGATGGCATCAAGGGCTATCTTGTGGATGGGCACGATCCTCTCTTTGCTACCTTTACCCCAAACCTTGATCTCCTGGCGAGCGAAATTCACAGCATCGATATTCATCCCAACGAGCTCGCTCACCCTGATACCCGTTGCATAGAGGGTCTCTAAAATTGCTTTATCCCTTTGACCTAAGGTGGAATGATCAGGGGTGCAGAGAAGCTCTTTCACCACATCGATCCTCAACACCTTGGGAAGTTTCTTTTCCAACTTGGGGGAAGAAAGTAGAGCAGCTGGGTTCGTGTTTAAGTATCCCTCTCGTTGCAAATATTTGAAGAATGAGCGAATGGATGCCAGTTTCCTAGCGATCGTTGTCCGGTTGTAGTTCAATGTGTGAAGGTAGGCGAGGTAGCGCCTTAAAATTATATGATCGACTGAATTCCACATTTTACTGGCTCTTTGCAGGTAATTCAAGAATTGCTTTATATCCCTCATGTAGGCCCTTAAGGTGTGGGGGGACATATTTCGCTCCGCCGAGAGGTATCTTAGGAACTCTTGCAGTTTATCGTCCTCTTTTTCCGCAATTTTTTCCATCTTCTCCACCCATTGGCAACTTCATTTAAATGCATATGCCCTGGACATAATTCCAGAAGCTAAGTTTGCAACTTAAGTCCTAAATCCTAAATTCGAAATCCCAAATCCCAAACAAATCCAAAATTAAAATTTTTGAAATCCTAAACCCTATTTCATTTATGTTTTGAACTTTGGATTCCTTCGACTTTGCTCAGGAGATGTTTGCTCA
>JBFMAG010000027.1 GCA_040755895.1 Actinomycetota bacterium
GAATTTGAACACCAAAGTAGAAACAGACCTTTTCAAAGTAGAAACAAACCTTTAGGTCTGTTAAGGTAAGTAAAACAAACATGTCAAAGACCTTTCTCGAAAAGGCCGGATTTGCTGGGAGAGCCAGGAAGTGAAGAAAGTATTCGGAGGACGATACGAAATTATCGAGAAGATTGGCAGCGGCGGGATGGCCGATGTTTACAAGGCTTATGATGAGGTGCTCCACCGCACCGTTGCCTTAAAGATCCTGCACCCCCAATTCGCTCAGGAAGAAAACTTCGTGGCTCGCTTTCGAAGGGAAGCGCAAGCGGCGGCGGGTCTGAATCATCCCAACATCGTCAATGTCCATGATTGGGGAAGCGAAGACGGTACCTACTTCATCGTCATGGAGTATCTGGAGGGAAGGAATCTCAAACAGATAATCGCAGATAGAGGATCTCTCCCCTTCGATATAGCCGTCGACATCGCCCGCCAGGTCTGTTCAGCACTTCGATTTGCCCACAAACACGATATAATCCACAGGGATATAAAGCCTCATAATATCATCATTACCACCGAAGGAGAGGTCAAGGTGACCGATTTCGGGATCGCTCGGGCGGGAACCTCCACCATGACCCAGACCGGAACCATCCTAGGAACAGCCCACTACATCTCCCCTGAGCAAGCGCATGGTGCCCCGGCCACCATAGCTTCAGATATCTACTCCCTTGGAGTAGTTTTATTCGAGATGCTCACGGGCAAGGCCCCCTTCGAGGGAGAAAGCCCAGTGGCCATCGCCTTAAAACACGCCCACGAGTCGCCACCCTCCCCCCGAAGCATAAATCCCGATATCCCCGAATCCCTTGAGGCTGTAGTATTGAAAGCCTTATCAAAACATCCCAGCGATCGCTATCAGTCCGCTCAGGAGATGCGAGAGGATTTGGTGCGATGTGCCCAGGGTTTGCCGGTCAAGGCAACCGTTACCCCATCCGAGGGGGAGACCATAGTGCTGCCCCGTCCCGTCCCTCCTCCCGTGGAAAAAGAAGTGCGTAGGAGGAGATGGATCGCCTGGGCTGTCTGGATATTGGCCATATTATTGGCATTTTCCCTCGCGGCAGCCTGGGGTTTTTATGCCCTTGCGCCCAGAGTCGTCGTTCCAGATCTGGAGGACAAAACCATCTCCCAGGCTAAACAAATATTGACGAGGAAGGGTCTCAAGTTGAAGGTCGCGGAGTGGAGGTATAGCGATACCATAGCTAGCGGGGGCATAATCGATCAGTATCCCAGTCCCGGTCGGAAAGTAAGGGAGGGGGAGACCATTAAGGTAACCGCGAGCAAAGGTAAAAGACTAATATCCGTGCCCGAAGTGGTGGGACGCACGGAAGCTCAGGCAACCTATCTTCTGGCAAAAGCGGGGTTGGAAGTTGGCGAAATCGAGAGAAGACACCATAACAAGATACCCGAAGATAGGGTCATCGATCAGGATCCCAAGGGAGATAAAAAGGTGACCAAGGGCACAAAGGTAAATCTGATTGTGAGCCTGGGAATAGAGATGGTTGAAGTCCCAGATGTGATAAATAGAACCGAGGAGGAAGCCGCTGCACTCATAAGTCAGGCAAAATTGAAAATGACAAGGACCGAGGAATCAAGCGATGAAGTTGAAAAGGGAAGGATAATAAGGCAATCTCCCCAACCCGGAATCGAAGTCAAAAGGGGAGCGGTGGTGAAGGTGGTGGTGAGCACCGGCCCAAGGATGGTTACCGTTCCCGATGTGGTGGGAAAGGATGAAAGTGCCGCCGAAAGCGAGTTAGAAAACCTCGGTTTTATAGTCGTGATCAAAGAAGGTGTCTCCAGTCCAGAAGATTGGGGTAAGGTGGTAGCCCAAAGCCCAAAGGGTGGTGAGCAGGTAAAAAGGGGATCGACGATTACCATTTGGGTAGGAGAGGAACCATCGGGATAATTACTCCCAATAGTCATTGTGATCTATGTCCCCATCCTCTCGCCAGTCTATGATATGCATGCATTCATGGTGGATTATATCAGAGAGGGAAGCACGGTGGTTTGGATCGACCCAAATTTCTCCCCTCTTGTACCAGCAACATCCCTGCCAACCATTGGGGCAGGATCGGATGTGCACCGTCGAACCTTGCAAAATGGGGTATCTTGCGATTAACGAAGCAAGAATGCGATTCGCCTGAGCCTGTTTCACTGCGATGGAATCGGTGACTGTACTTTGAACTGTCCGTACACTTGCCTTTTGTCCCAAGGCTTTAGCTCCCGTCTTTCCAATAATTTTGCTCGAAGTTTTGGTGATTTGCCGCCTTTTCGCTTCTTCTGCCCTTCGTGCCTCTTCCGCCCTTGCCTCTTCTGCCCTGCGTGCTTCCTCGGCTTTCCTGGCCAGATATCTCTCTACAGCCAATTCCATATCGGTTTTATAATTTCTTTCCCCCGGGGGCTCAAAAAACGAATTTACGAGTGGATTTTGCGATCGCAAATTTGATTTTAATTCCAGGTGCTGCCCAGGATTGGCCGGGGCAAGACTCACCCCAGTTAAAAGAACAATTGTCAAAAAGAAAGTTGATAGTCTGGTTTTCCTCGGTTTCCCCATTTTTGCATCTGGGGGACGAGAAATCGTCCCCTTCAATTGCATCGACAAATGCGGCAAAAGCTTTAGGAGCATATGGCGTCGTGCCCAAAATTTTGAGCGGATTGGAAAGGCCAAATGATTTATAATTGAAGAGGACATAAAAGCTAGCCTTCAGAGGTGATTGGATTGACCATCCTCAAATTCTATGGTGGAATTGGCGAGGTCGGGGGAAATAAAATTTTGCTTAAGGATCAAGGCACGGAGATATTCCTGGACTTCGGGAAGAATTTTGAACGGGAAAGGCAGTATTATGATGCGCCTTACCTGGAACCCAGGGAGGAAAAGCACCTTTTAGCCCTGGGAATTTTGCCAACCATCGAAGGTCTGTATAAAAAAGATGAAGGATTGAGGGATACCGCCGGGGTTCTCCTCTCCCACCCCCACACCGACCACATGGACTATATCCGATACATAAAGAATGAGATTCCCATCTATTGCGGAGAAACTACGAGGACCATCATCGTGACCAGAGAATTCACTAGTCGGACATCGTCGAGTGATTATTACATCGCCAATCTCACGGCACAAAGAGGAGGGGAGATTTTCAAGAAATTTGAGACCTTCAGAACGGGTGACATCGTAAATATAGGTTCCATTGAGATCGAACCGATTCACGTCGATCACTCCGTGCCGGGGGCCTATGGCTTTATAATCCGAACCAGTGAAGGCACCATCGTGTACACCGGTGATTTTCGACTTCACGGCACCAGAGCTGACATGACCTTTGAGTTCATAGAAAAGGCAAAGGCATCAAAGCCCGATGCCTTGATCATCGAGGGAACCAATGTGGGTGAGGGGAAAGTTTCCTCCGAACGGGAAGTAAGGGATAAAACCATGGAAATCGTGGCTCAGACGAAGGCCCTGGTCATAGCGAGTTTTTCTCCCGTGGATATCGATAGATTGAGAACTTTTTACGAGGTTGCGAAGGCAAATGGGAGAAAGCTCGCCCTGTCCACAAAACAGGCATATCTCATCGAAGCCCTAGAGCACGACAGGGGTTTATCCATCTTCAATCTACACGATCCCGATATCCTCATCTTCGCCAGACAGAAAAAGAGTCCACGATTCTGGGAGAAAAGACTCCTGGAAACCTATTCAAGCGTGGTTGAAAGTGCGGATTTAAGCCAAGCTCAGGATGAAATAATCCTCTCGGCGACCTTTTACGATATGAACGAGATGTGCGACATCCAGCCGGAGTCGGGAACCATTTTTATCCTCTCTCAGAGCGAACCCTTCAATGAGGAAATGGAGATCGATTTCAAAAAGCTCTTGAATTGGATGGAATACTACGGAATTCCTCTATACAACATTCATGCCTCGGGACATGCCGCTCCTCTCGAGCTCAAGGAGACGATCTCCCAAATAGCTCCGAAGAAGGTCTATCTCATCCACACCGAAAGACCGAAGCTTTATCAGCAGTTCATAAGGGATCTGAACATTGAGACAATCTGCCCTGAACCCACCCAAGAATACCAAATTTAACCAAAAATAAGAGGAGCCCAGCAAATTCTGGACTCTTCATAGAAAATAACTGTTATATATTTATTAGTGGAGATGGCGGGACTTGAACCCGCGACCTCCTCCACGCCAAGGAGGCGCTCTCCCTCTGAGCTACATCCCCAAAATATATATTGCAGCATAAATTATATAAACGACCTCGGATAAAGTCAAATTAGGGTCCATGTGATTTCCCAAAGGAATGCGGTCTGGTAAAATTGTGGGAGTAAGTCAGCAATAGAGGTGTTGAAGCTGATCGAAGAGAAGCTGAAAAATAAGGGTTTAAATGTAATCCGCACGCCCTTTGGTTGGTTCAATACTTTGGAAATTAAAGCCATCCCATCTCTCAATTATGAGGATAACAATATCGAAGTTGTGGATGTGGAGACTATGGAGCAAATCTTCACCGTAGAGACAAGCACACACACCCAATAGGTGTGACCATCACCCAAGATGGGAAACACCTATGGGTCTCGAATTATCGGACGAGTTTGGTCTATGTCTATAAGATCGTTTATGAGTAAGCCACTCAGCTCTAACTTTTTGCCTCGCGCTTTGCTCCCCACCTTCCCAATCCCTTTCCGATTACTATCAACATGGCTACTATCACGCCCAAGAAGAGAATATCTGAGAAGGATAATAGCCCTCCGGTCGGAGCGGCTTCATGTTCTTCCTCACGTTCAGCTGTTCCATGTTCCGCTTTTCCGTGTTCTTTTGCTCCATGTTCTTCGGCTTCCGGTTCATGGGTTGTTCCGGATCCACTTTCAGCGGCACTGGCAAAGACACATTTGCGCACCGGAGCATGAATGATTTGCGTTTGAGCCAGCGCCCAAGAAGATACCGAACAGGTCACTAACACAGCAAGGATAACAACTAAGAGGATGTTCCTTGCGCCCATTTCCTTCTTCCTCCTCTTCGATTCACCTCTTAAGAATTATAGCATAACCTTTTTCACAAGCTACATTTTCGCTCTCGCCAATGGTGTGGAAAACTCTTCTACGTCAATTTAAGATTACTCAAAGAAGGGCTCCCCAAAGAGGAAGAGGGAGGACTGGGATTTTCCAACCTCTCGACCTTGATCTCAGCCACGGGGAGAGGAATCCGATCTTCTACATCCATAGGGAAGTATCCAAAAAATTGGTCCGATTTTCAGGGGTGGAAAAGATCGAAGAAAGGGTAAATGGAAGAAAATGTAATTTTGCCTACAAAATAGGGTTGCCTAAAGTGTCAACGGGATAAAGTCGATATATAGACTTGAAGGAACCCAAAGAGCCACTAAAATAAAGAGTAGGTCGGAAACCGAAGTGGCTAGTTGGGTTCCTTCGGTTTTATGCTCATTTAAAGCTCACACTAATCAAGCTTCAAATTTTTATTCCAGGCTTAAATCCTTCAACAAAATAACCTGAGGCA
>JBFMAG010000028.1 GCA_040755895.1 Actinomycetota bacterium
GCGGATTTAGAGAGCTTAACTAGTGAACTTTCCACCGCGGGGAGTAAAATTTCTGAATCGATTTCTTCCCTCCAAAAAGTCTTAGAAGAGCTAAACCGCCTTTCCTCAGAGGGAGAATCCGTAACCATAACCAGAATATAATCGATGAGCGATGTTCGATGAGCGACTTTCGGGAATAATATAAAATAAAACGCTCATCGCTGATCGCTTTTCGCTCATCGAATTGTGAGGGGAAAATCGACATTAATGGATGGCGCTAGCCTCCTGGGAACCGAAGGTTCGTCACAAATAACCCGAGAGTTGGGAGGCGATGTCGATGCATATACCAGATGGATTCTTAGAGGCAAAGACTTGGGTTTCAACGGCGGTAGTTTCCGCAGGGGCTTTGGGATACGCCGTTAAGAAGGCCAATGAGAAACTGGGCGAAAAACAAGTCCCACTCATGGGCGTTGCGGCTGCATTCATCTTCGCTGCTCAGATGTTAAATTTTCCCGTAGTCGGTGGAATATCGGGTCACTTTCATCCTCAAACGATCCTTGGTTATCGTTCCATTCGTTCTGATGATTGCCATCTTCATCCCTTTCTTTAAACCCGGTGAGGTGGCAGGGGGATATAGTTTCGGCTCCTTTCGCTTGACCCTCACCTATAGTGGACTCGTAATTTTCTGGAACGTCCTCATCAAATCTTGGCTCTCAGTATTGAGCATGATCATCCTCTCATCCACAACCAAATTTCCCGATCTCCTTAAGGATTGGAAAAACTCAAAATACCGAAGGTCATGATATTAATCCTGTCATTTATGTATCGCTATATTTTTGTCCTTGTCGATGAGGTCATGCGCATGAAACGAGCTCGGGATTCTCGAAATTTTGGAGGCCATAAGACTTGGCAGATCAAAACCATAGGCAACATGATTGGTACCCTTTTTATGCGCACCTATGAACGTGCGGAGCGGGTGTACGTGGCCATGGTTTCCCGAGGTTTCAGCGGGGAAATAAAAACCTTGGATAATCTACACTTAACTGTAAGGGATTTTTGTTTCCTCTCTTTGATTATTTTGTATTTGATCTTTATTCGAGTATGGATGGTTCCATGAAAATAATAGAAATCGCCAATCTTAAGTTCACCTATCCCGATGGGACGGTGGCATTGAAGGGAATCAACCTGGATATCGAAGAAGGGGAATCGGTGGCCATACTCGGTCCCAATGGATCTGGAAAATCAACGCTCCTTCTTCAATTGAATGGTATCTTAAGGGGGGAAGGTACCATCAGGATTCGGGGTCTTTCCTTGGAAGAAAAAAATCTGAGGCGGATTCGGAGTCTGGTGGGGGTGGTCTTCCAAGATCCCGATGATCAGCTCTTTTCCCCAACGGTCTTCGATGATGTTGCCTTTGGTCCCATAAATATGGGCTTATCCCAGGAAGAAGTGAGAAAGAAAGTAAAAGAGGCTCTCGAAGAAGTGGAACTCACTGGTTTTGGAGATTGCTCAGCTCATCACCTAAGCTTTGGAGAGAGAAAAAAGGTTTCCATCGCCACCATTCTGTCCATGAACCCCGAGATTTTGGCCCTCGATGAACCCACAAGCAATCTCGAACCCAGGGCAAGGAGACACGTCATAGATTTGCTCAAGGGATTAAAGGAAACCAAGATCGTCGCCACCCATGATATGAATCTTGCCTGGGAACTTTGTGAGCGAGCCATGTTACTTAACGATGGAAAGATTGTGGCCGATGGACAAGGGAGAAAATATTGACCAACGAGTCCCTCCTAGTCAAACATGGCTTAGAACTGCCCTCTCTTTCCACGGCTTCAAAACGCTAATTCGAGGCATCCATCAATGCACATTCCCAGATATCTTCTTATGAGCGAGGTTCAGAATTTCACATAAGGTATGAGGATAAAAGAAATTTTGCTCAACTTATTTTCAAAGAGCAGTAACGCTAAAGAATTGATACTTCTTTCTCCTTACTTCCGAGCGAAAATAACCTTAGCTGGGACCAAAATAGCAATGGCAAACAATGCCGTCCCAACGCTGCCCAGGACCAGGGGCCCAGTTTTTCCAACCATAATACTGGTAGCTAAAACTCCACCCCAGCCAAAGATGCCAGCTATTAAAAGAGTGAGCCAAGCCCATCTTTCTCCTTTCCGATAACCAGCTAAGACCACCCCAATAATCAGGGTTGCAATGCAAAGAGCCAAACATCCAATCTCTCTGTGATCTGCTCTATACAAATCCGCTAGCCTTGGGTTGGCACTAGCAAAGTCACTCCAGGTCTGGCCAGTATAGCTTTCAAATCCGGCGGTAGGCATAACGATGTCCATTAATATCCCACCTAACAATATCCAGATTGCCATAATCAGAGCTGCAATCCAACCTACAGTGATGAGTTTGCTTTCCATTTTTATCCTCCTCTTTCATAATTTGTCGGGTGAGCAATTTCATATAACGTTTCGAGCGTATCCGAAGTTCCGAGCGATGCGAGGAATTTGGGCGAAGTGCCAAAGGCACGAAGCCAGATACGCTCTGTTATACGATGGGCTGGCAATCATATTTCACCTCGTATCTTTAGGAATTCTTCTATCAACTCTTTAATCACAATTGATTTATAAACTATTCCTAAATCTACCATTTGAGTGGTGGCTATCACTGGAACTTTCCCCGTTGGAATGTCAATAAGTTCGATAGTATTAAAGTCCTTTCTTATAAATACAGAGGCTACAACTCCCAAAAAGAAAATACGACTACCTACTACCAGGCCTTTGCCTTTGGGAGAATAACTGCCTATGTTACAAAGAAAAACAGGACTTCCACTTGACCCTGGAAAAATTGAGGCGTCAATTAGGAATGTGGGTTTTCCTTCAAAATCTACCGAAATAGGTGTTGCGGTTATCCCTCTCCTAACAACAGGTAATAAATTCCTTCTATCAAAAATATTGCTGGGGTAACCAACGAATATAATATCTTCAACAGCGTCAATATCTTCACTTAATGATTTATCCGAAGGAATTAACTCTGGAGTTACTGATTTAAAAAATATTTGAACGCCTTTCTGATGTAATTCGTTTAGGACTGGTGCAAAAGGCATAATGGCAACATCTATATCTTCTTGAGGATGTGCTATCCATTGTTTTTCAAAATTAGGATATTCAATCGTAAAAACTTTGCCCAAAATCGGCTTTTCACCATCACTTTGGTTAAATGCCAATTTCCCTCTGGTGGAGTCTTTAATAACATGCTTATTTGTAACCACAAATAAGTAGTGCTTATCGTCTTTTGCATAATCAAAAATAAACCCAGTACCTATGCTTATTGAGGCATCAGGAAGACTCGACTCAATTCTTACCGTTGTAAACAGTATATTCTCAAATATAGATTTGACTTCAATCATTGCACTTCTCCTCCTCTATTTGCCAGCCTTTCGTATAACGTTTTTGGTTGCCGAAGTCGCCGTAGGCGATTTGGACGAAGCGCAGCGAAGTCGGCAACCCCGTGTTAGGCGCCGTATGACGCAGGTGCCTTCTTAGCAATCGCCTTTATCTTCCTCCGGTGGAACTATTGGTCTACCCAGCCAATCCCTTTCGATCTTTTGCTTGCCCAACCAGTCCCTTTCTATTTTGGGCCTGCCTAACCAGTCTGTCTCTACTTTGTCTCTCCCTAGCCAATCCTTATCAGGAACCCATCTACCAAGCCAATCTTGGCGTACGTCTTGCCATCTTGCTTAATGATTCTCTCTCCAGTTTTCTTATCATACTTCTTGCCATCCTTCTCAATGTAATCCTCGCTCATTTTTGACCTCCTTCTCTTAGTTTTAGGCTCTGAGTAATATGGCGCCTAACGGTCCCGGTGTTTGCGAAGTGCCCCGAAGGGGGCATTTGGGTGAGCGTAGCGAACCGCAAACACTGTGTTAAGTGAGTGCGTTAGCACCGAGCCAAACGAAGTCGGCAAAGAGTTGCCCGAAGCCCTTTTGGGTATCCTCAGAGAACTTTTTTCACTTCCACTACTGGATCTGCTGGTGGAGACCCCAATACTTTCTCTACAATCTTTTTAACTGTCTCCACTGGATTCTCTACCTCCTCTGGAACTTCCCAATCACAGATTCCCATTCCCTTTTCGTCCACATAAGTATCCACTCTAATCCCAGGGGGATAGTTCTTCAATTCTTCTAAAAAACCATCCCGAACCTTCTTGAGTTCTTCCGCACTGAGCTTGGGAAGCCTATTCTTCTCGTAATGGAATAGTATTACCTTGGGCATGTTACCCCCCTTTCTTAATCCAATCTACTATTATTTGGTTGGCTGTTACTCCCCATTTGGGCTTCGGGCAATTTCACTTAACGTTTCCAGCATATACGAAGTTCCGCCGAAGGCGGAATTTGGGCGAACGAAGTGAGCCGTATATGCTGTGTTGTCCGAAGTTGCAGAAGTTATTCTTTAAATTTTCTTGCTACATCCTTCAAGCTTAAAACTTCAATAGGACAATTCTTCCAATCGTGCTCCCAGCATATTATTAGATCACACTGCAATGGATCATGACCATGAGTATTGAAGTCGCTTGATCTATACTCGAATTCTGCTTTGCAGCTTATCCATCTGCCTTTAATGTTCTTTTTTCTCAGAAGAGCATCGGGGAATTTACCCCTTATTCCTTCTATCCTAAAATCTAATTCGTATGCCAAAGCTGCGAACAACAAAATCACTCCTTGTTCATTTATAGGTTCGTATACAATGCTTCGGACACCCAGAATATCGCCGGTTTCATGTAGCTGGATTTCTTCCATTTTTCTGAAAGCTTCTTCTGGTTCCTCTTCTTTCTCTTCGATTTCAGGTTCAACACCATGTAGCTTCGCTAAACCTTCATCTTGATCCTTGCCCGTCTTTTGAAAAATTCGCACTCTTTCCCTGCCACTTTGGGTTATTTTCCATATCCCTCTTTCCGACGCATCAAGTTGACCCTTTCGCTTTAAGTATTCTCGTGCCCATTGAAGCCTATTGATCCAAATAATTTGCCCTCTTTTATATTTTCCATATTCTTCTGGATGTTCAAGAAGTTCCTGTTTCATTATTTCTTCAACTATAGGATAAACATCAGAAGTCTTGGCCGAGCCGCCTAATTTAATTAATGCTTGCAGCAATGGTATTTCGTAATCAGTAAATGATAATGGCATAGTTTTTATTCCTCCTTAATTGCAATTTCGGACAACTACAGAATAAGTGAATTTCGTTTAATTTTCACGTTGACAATATATATTAATCTTGCGCACGGCGCAATCCGCTTTCTCTTCGTTGAAGTGCTGAATCAAAAATGGTGCACGTATCACGGAAAAACCTATCGAGGATAACAAGTCCCCTTGATGCAATCTTTGAGAAATAGCAAAAGCCACCCCATAATCCATGTAAATTAAAACTTTCCTCCAATACAGCTAGTAGTCTTCTCCAGAAATTTCCAAGCACACTTGGAATGAAGAAAAAAGTGATTTAGAATAGTGCTAATTAACATGTGGGAAAATCCACCGGAAGTTGAGGAAGATGCCGAAGAGCAGATTTCACGTCGTAGTTAAGGGAGTAGTTCAGGGGGTGGGCTTTAGACCTTTCATCTATCAGCTTGCTCACTCGCATGAGTTAACCGGATGGGTTCTCAATTCTTCTAAAGGAGTGATCATAGAGGTAGAAGGCAAAAAGAAGGATTTGGAAGCCTTCGTCGAGGATATTGAGACCAAAGCTCCGCCCCTGGCCAGGATAGAAAGCATCGATGTGCAATCTCTTCCCCCCACGGGTTACTCTTCCTTCATCATCAAACACAGCGTAGAGGAGCAAGAGCAATTCTTGTTGATCTCTCCGGATATCTGCATCTGCGATGATTGCCTGCGGGAATTGTTCGATCCAAATGATAGACGATACCGATATCCCTTCATCAACTGCACAAATTGTGGTCCACGCTTTACCATCATCGAAGACATTCCCTATGACAGACCAAAGACCACCATGAAGAAATTCAAGATGTGCCCCAAGTGCCAGGCGGAATACGATGATCCCACAAACAGGCGTTTTCACGCTCAACCGAATGCTTGTCCCAAGTGTGGACCCTCTCTTCAACTAGTGGTGAGTCGGGGGTCGGGGGTCGGGAGTGTGATTCGATGTGAGGATCCCATTACGGAGACCATCAAACTGCTGAAAGAGGGAAAGATCGTAGCCATAAAGGGGCTGGGCGGATTTCATCTGGCGTGCGATGCGGAGAACGACAAAGCCGTGGAAACCTTGAGAGTTAGAAAGAGGAGACCCGGCAAGCCACTCGCCATCATGCTCCACGATGTGGAACAAATCAGAAAACACTGTTTGGTCTCAGAGGATGAGGAGAAGATACTCAAAAGTCCCCAGAGACCGATCGTGCTTCTCCTCAAGAAACCCGATACCTCCATCTCCCCCTTAGTGGCTCCCAATAATAACTACCTGGGGGTAATGCTTCCTTACACGCCGCTTCACTACATCCTGCTCAAGGAATCAGGTATGGCACTCATCATGACCAGCGGGAACATAAGTGAAGAGCCCATTGCCATGGAGAATGAGGAAGCTCTGAGGAGGTTAGGGCATATCGCCGATTATTTCCTGATGCATAACCGAGACATTTATTCGAGATACGATGACTCGGTGGTGCGGGTGATCGATGGTGAATTGATCATGATTCGGAGGGCGAGGAGTTTTGCCCCCTTTCCCATCCACCTACCCTTTAAAACCAAGGAAATTTTAGCCTGCGGACCAGAGCTTAAGAACACCTTCTGCCTGACACATGAAAATTACGCTTTCGTCAGTCAGCACATTGGGGACATGGAAAACCTGGAGACCTTCGAACATTTTGAAACCACCCTTGAACTTTACAAGAGACTTTTCAGGATCGATCCTAAGATAGTCGTCTACGACCTTCACCCCGAGTATCTCTCAACGAAATATGCTTTATCCCTAAAGGACGTAAAATTGGTGGGGGTTCAACACCACCATGCCCACATAGTTAGCTGCATGGTAGAAAATAAAGTGAAAGATAAAGTCATTGGGATATCCTTTGATGGTTTGGGATACGGGACCGACGGCACAATCTGGGGAGGAGAAATCCTCATCGCCGATTGGAAGGAGTTTGAGCGAGTTGGTCACTTGAGATACGTCCCCATGCCCGGTGGAGTGGCTGCCATCGAAAAACCATACAGAATGGCCTTTGGCTTCTTGTATTCATTCTTCGGTGAAGATTATAGGAATTTTAAGATTGACTTCTTAAAATTCCTCGATGAGACCGAGGTAAACATAATGAAGAGGCAAATCGATAAAAAGATTAATTCTCCCCTTACCTCCAGTTGCGGCAGATTATTCGATGCGGTTTCTTCTCTAACGAGGATCAGGGATGAAATCGATTATGAAGGGCAAGCCGCAGTGGAACTGGAGATGATAGCGGATCCCAGCATTGAAGAAAGCTACCCCTTTGAAATCCAGACTAGGGACGAGGGACGAGGGACGAGTATCGACTATCGACTGGTTATTGACACCAAACCAATTATCGAAGGTGTGATCAAGGACTTGGAAAATGGAGTTCCCGTGCCCCTGATAGCAGCGAAGTTCCACAACACCGTGATGGAATTCGTCTTGGATATTTGTAAGCGGATAAGAGAGCGAGAAGGTCTGAATAAAGTGGTTTTGAGTGGTGGGGTTTTTCAGAACGTTTATCTCCTAACCAATCTACCCAGAAGGCTTAAAGGGGAAGGATTTGAGGTCTTTATACAGAAAAAAGTTCCAGCTAATGATGGAGGGATATCATTGGGACAAGTGGTGGTGGCAAACGAAATCTGCAAGGATGAAAATTTAATCCAAGGAATAGGGGAGAAAGATGTCACGGAAGGGTAAAAGCTCCCAACCCATTATATATGTCAGAACCTCAAAAGATGAAATTGAAAAGTGGGACGGGAAAAAGATCGTTGAAGCTCTGATCAGAGAAACTGACATCGAGCAAAACTTGGCCGAAAAGATAAGCCAGGAAGTGGAGGAGCAAATCATCTCCTCGAAGCTTACCACCGTTACCGCTTCTCTCATCCGAGAGCTCGTGGACACCAAATTGGTCGAGTATGGTCTCGAAGAAGCTAGGAGAAAACACGCTCGCCTAGGTGTGCCCCTCTATGATACAGAACAAGCCATCTTATACCCCAGCAAGGAAAATGCCAACATCCCTCACAACCCCGAGGCATCAAATCTAGTCCTCGCAGAACAGATTAAGAAGCAGTTTGCCCTGGCAAAAGTCTTCTCCCAGGATGTTGCCGATGCTCATATGCGCGGAGATATTCATCTCCACGATCTAGGATATCCAGACAGACCATATTGTTCGGGGCAAAATTTGGAATACGTCAAGAAATTTGGGTTGAAATTGCCATTCTGGGCCACCGCTAAGCCCGCCAGACACCCTGAGGTCCTTCTTGAACAGATGATAAAGATGTCCGCAGCCCTCCAGGGACATTTCGCTGGAGCCATCGGTTGGGATGCGGTGAATCTATTCTTCGCTCCTTATCTTGTGGGTTTAAGCAATAAAGAAATCCATCAACTGGCTCAGATGATGATATTCGAGCTCTCTCAGCAATCAGTGGCTCGTGGAGGGCAGACGATTTTTAGCGATCTCAACTTGTACTGGGAAGTTCCGAGGCATTTTGAGGACGTTCCCGCCATCGGGCCGGGTGGAGAATATACCGGGAAGACCTACCGAGATTACCTAAAAGAGGCACAAAAATTCATCTGGGCTCTCTTCGATGTATACAAAGAGGGAGATGCCGAAGGTAAGCCATTCTTCTTTCCCAAACCCTTGCTCCACATCACTTCAAAGTTCTTTGAGACCCCAGGACATGAAAGGTTCCTCAACCATATTTCGGAGGTGGCTAGCCTTAAGGGTAATACCTACTTCGTTTTCGACCGCGGCGATACTTACCGCATAAATGAATGTTGTAGATTGGCTTTCGAGCTCGATTCAGCCGATTTGGCCGAGGCAAAGCAACCCTGGAAGATGAGATATTCCGCCCTGCAAAATGTATCCATCAATCTGCCGCGAGTGGCTTATCTGAGCAAGGGAAAGGAGGAAGAGCTCTTCGATAAAATTACACAACTCATGGAGCTCGCCGCCAAAGCTCATCTTCAAAAGAGAACTTTTCTCGAAAAGCTCCTAAAAATGGGCGAAAAGGGACCGCTGGCACTATTGGCCATCGAGCTCGATGGAGAACCCTATCTCCGCATGCATCGAGCCACACATCTTTTCGGCATCGTTGGATTAAATGAGCTCGTGCAGGCGCATACGGGTAAGGAACTTCATGAAAGCGAGGAGGCTCTTAAATTTGGGCTGAAGATTATCTCCCATATGAAACTCACGGCTAATAAACTATCAAAAAAGCACGGTCTGCGCTTCGTTTTGGAGCAGACACCCGCGGAGCACGTGGCTTACAGATTTGCCACGCTGGACATGAAACACTTCCCAAAGGAAGCTTCTCGGGTCGTTAAAGGAAATATAGATTTTGGTGAAATTTACTATACCAATTCCACATACCTCAATGTGGGAGCTCCAATCGACCCCATAGAGCGCGTGACCATTGAAGGGATGTTCCATCCCTTAATTGAAGCGGGTTGGCTCTCTCATATATGGTTGGGAGAGGCTCAACCTCCTCCGGAGTCCATCGCCAATTTCGTTACAAAGGTATTCAAAAATACTCATAACTCTCAGATAGCTTTCTCGCCCGAATTCACCTCCTGCCTTAATTGTGGAAAAATCACTCGAGGGCTCCTCGACAGCTGCGCTCACTGTGGCTCTAAGAATATAGAGGGGATAACCCGGATCACAGGGTATTTTTCCAGAACAACCCGCTGGAATAAGGGAAAACTTGGTGAACTCAAGGATAGACATAGGGTGACTTTATAGGAGGAAACAGGGTTGAGATTGCAAAACCTCGTCGTAGAAGCGATCAAAACACCTTCCCTGCTTGCTTTCGGAGCCGTCTTTATCGCCGGAATAATTGTCAGTCTGGGCTCATGTGCCATAATGGAATTACCTATCCTAATTGGATATATAGGTGGGATGGGCTATTCCTCGAGAAGAAGGATATTTGCCATTACCTTACTCTTTGTTCTGGGGATGCTCACCACCTATTTAATTATAGGAATCGTCGTTGGGATGGCCAGCATGACCTTAAGCAAAATAGCTACCTTGAGTACAATTCTTTATTTAGCTATGGGAGCGGTCTCTCTCATTCTGGGACTTTACATGCTTGGCTTCATCCACCCACCCATACCCAACCTTTCTTTGCAAAAACCTCCAAGGAGGCTGGGACTTTTGGGAGCTTATCTTCTAGGTTTGGGGTTTATCTTTTTCGAAGCACCGACCTGTCCCGCATGCGCTCCCGCACTCATGTTAATAAGCAGTTATATGGTGACCGCTGGGAAAATCCTTTGGAGTCTCTTCCTACTTCTAACATACGTGCTTGGTCAAAGCGTGCCCATCTTGATTGCGGGAACTTTAACAGGTGTCATAAAACCCTTAACCGAGAGAGCCCATTCCTGGAAGGAATATTTTCAAATCGTTAGCAGTATTTTACTGATTCTAGTAAGTTTGGATTTATTTTGGTTGGCCTAGCTTTAGAGTTAGGAGTTGGAAGTCCGGGTGTGAAAAATTCAAATGGAACACAAGCACAACAATACCGCATATAGGAGAGTCTCAAAGCGCGATAGGGTAATTATGACCTTGCTCACCATAGGGTTGGCAATTGTAGCATTGAGACCATTCGTTGCCTTCCAAAGTTTTAATCGTGCCTACTCCTTCTCTGAGAATCAAATGTACAATAAAGCAATTACCCATTATAGAAGGGCAATCCTTTTGGATCCAAAATTTAGCACAGCCCATAGTTATCTGGCGTATTGTTACAACAAAACAGAGCAAATCGAACAAGCCATTGCCTCTTACCAACGGGCAATAGAACTCAACCCAAAGGATAAACAAGCCCACTTGGAACTGGGTTTAATCCACTATAACCAAAAAGAGTATACCAAAGCCATAATCCATCTTGACCAAGTAGCCAAGATTGATCCACAAGATGTCTCCACCAGAGTCTTGCTTGCTGAATGTCACGAAAGAATCGGCCAAAAGGAGAAGGCATATTCCGTTTGGAAGGAAATATTGACCATCACCCCCATTATGATCCCGCCAAGAGGGCCTTGGAAAGACTTAAAAGATAGGAGAATGGGAAGAATTAGAAAAGAGTAGAGTTGAGTAAGTCTAAAAGAACTGGTAGACTTAAAATACGAATTTAAGGTAAATAACTTCTCGAGTGGGGGAAATCGATATGTGCTTGGGCATACCAGCAAAGATCGTCAAAATTGACGAACGCCAAATAGCGGAGATTGAAATTGGGGGCATTATAAGGAAAGCAAGCTTGCAATTGGTTCCAGAAGCAAAGGTAGGAGATTATGTCATTGCCCATGCTGGATTTGCCATTCAAATTCTCGACGAGAAGGAGGCCCAGGAAACTCTAAAACTCCTGGAGGCATTCAGTGAAATACCTGAGTGAGTATCGAGACCCGGTCCTGGCCCAAAAGGTCATTGAAAATATCAAGAAAATCTCCCATACACCCGTCAACCTTATGGAGGTTTGTGGCACTCATACCGTTGCCATCTCCAAAAACGGGATAAGACAGGTGATGCCCAAAACGGTGACATTGCTCTCCGGTCCAGGGTGTCCCGTCTGCGTTACGGCTAATGAAGATATCGATAAGGCCATTTGGCTCGCCCGGCAATCCGGAGTTATCCTTGCAACCTTCGGTGATATGATGAAAGTCCCCGGTTCTTATTCGAGTCTTTCTGCGGAGAAGGCCGAAGGTGTAGACATAAGGGTGGTCTATTCCACCCTCGATGCTTTACAGATCGCCGATGACAATCCGGATAAAAAAGTGATCTTCTTCGGGGTGGGATTTGAAACCACCTCCCCCACCATTGCCCTCTCCATATTGGAGGCAAGAAAGCGAGGGCTCAAAAATTACTCCGTTCTGGCCCGTCATAAGCTTATTCCACCGGCAATGGCCGCGCTTCTAAGCCTTGGGGAAGTAAAACTTCATGGATTTATTTGCCCTGGGCACGTGAGTACCATCATAGGTAGTAAACCCTACAAATTCATCGCGGAAGAACACGGTATTCCCTGCGTCATTTCGGGCTTTGAGCCCTTGGATGTCCTTCAAACAATATACATGCTGGTAAGACAGGCAGAAAACGGTGAAGCTAGGGTCGAAGTGCAATATAAAAGAAGCGTTCGCTCCGAGGGAAACACAACGGCCCTGAAGATCCTCGATGAAGTCTTTGAAGTTTGCGATGCCGATTGGCGAGGCATCGGTATTATCCCAAATAGTGGATTCAAGCTCAAGGAAGATTACTCCGACTTCGATGCGGATAAAATCTTTGATGTTGAGGTTCCTCCCCCGAAGGATGATCCTCCGGGTTGCAGCTGTGGAGAGATTTTAAGGGGGGTCAAATTTCCCTACCAGTGTAAATTGTTCGGGAAGGCTTGCACTCCTGAAAGGCCCATTGGACCATGTATGGTCTCTTCGGAAGGTGCCTGTGCAGCTTATTATCGTTACGGCACCGGGTAAGGCGTTGGCTGGTTGGCTTGATATTTCCTGCAAATAGCGAGCTGGCAAACTAGCCAACCAGCAAACAGATAAGTGAGGTTACAGTGGTGAAAGATGAAAAGATATTGTTGGCTCACGGCAGTGGTGGAAAATTGATGCACGATCTGGTGAGCCAAATCTTTCTCAAGAAATTCCATAATCCCATCCTCGCCAAATTGGATGACATGGCCATGTTTAAATTGGGCGAAGCCAATCTGGCCTTTACCACGGATACATACGTGGTCAGCCCCCTTTTCTTCAATGGTGGAGACATTGGCAGGCTTGCCATCTGTGGAACGGTAAATGACCTCGCGGTAAGTGGTGCCATGCCCAAATATATCAGCGCTGCCTTCGTCATAGAGGAGGGCTTTCCACTCTCCGATCTGGAAAAAATCCTGGATTCCATGGTTAGAGCGGCGGGGGAAGCGGGCGTGATCGTGGTTACCGGAGATACCAAGGTTGTGGAAAAGGGAGGAGCGGATAAACTATTCATCAATACCGCAGGTGTTGGAATAATTCCCGAAGGAATCAATATCTCTGGCTCGAATGCGCGAGTCGGCGACAAGGTTATCCTCTCGGGCTCCATCGGCGACCACGGAATCGCGGTGATCAGCCAAAGAGAGGGATTGGAATTTAAAACTCAAATTAAAAGCGATTGTGCACCCCTAAATCATCTGATTGCGGAGATGCTCCAGGTGACCAGGGGGATCAGATGTCTTAGAGATCCCACGAGAGGGGGATTAGCCAGCACCTTAAATGAATTCGTTACCCAATCCAATGTGGGGATATTCATTGAGGAGCAAAAAGTTCCCATAAAGGAAGAAGTTCTTGGAGCTTGTGAAATGCTAGGCTATGATCCCTTCCACGTCGCCAATGAAGGGAAATTGGTGGCCATAGTCAATCCCGAAGATGCCGATGAAGTCGTAAAAGTGATGCAAAGAAACAAATATGGTAGGGAAGCACAAATCATAGGGGAAGTAGTTTCCAATCCTAAGGGTAAAGTTATCGTAAAAACGGCGGTTGGAGCCAGAATCCTGGACATGCTCGTTGGTGAGCAACTGCCCAGAATCTGTTAACCTTTCACCCCAAATTTTCAAAGGTTTTAGCATCAAATATATTGAATAATGAAGAATTTTGTGATAAAATTCACAATAAAGTAAATAGATAAATTGACTATATTGGAACAAAAATTTCTCTCACCTAAGCAAGTAGAGGTTAAAACCCTGAGTACTAAGAGATTAATCTTTTATACCTTCATCGCCGTTTTCCTCTTGGTGCTTTTCTGGGTTTGGATCTGGTTGTTGGTTGTAATCCTATCTTAAAAACGGAGACCCATCTGGGATATTGATGGCAACGATGCAGCTCAAATGGGTTTACAACCCTAGTATGGATTTTAGTTTTTTGGCTTGCCTACGGCTAACCGGGATCTCACTTTCTTTGGCATCCTTCATCCGCAAAAGATAGGTTCCCCCGAACATGGGAATTATTTCTTTGACCTGATGGAGATTTACGATATATCCTCTGTGGGCTCGGAAAAATGCTTGACCTCGAAGGCGTACCTCCAATCCCTTCAACGCAAAGGATGTGATGAAACTCTCGTGAGGCGTGTGGATGAAAGCATAATCATTTCTGGTATTTATATATGTGATATCCTTCGTCGGGAGAAGAATGGTTTTATCTCCCCTGTGAACCGGGATTCTATCAATTTTAATGGTCTCGGGGGTAGGCAACCTTACCTCCTTCAATCGATATCCTTTCTTCCTCTCCCAAATCTTATTTATGGTTTGCGCTAATCGTTCTTCTTTGAAGGGTTTAACCAAGTAATCCAAAGCATCTAATTCAAAAGCTTTTACAGCATGCTCACCAAAGGCTGTGACAAAAACAACGGCTGGAGAATCCGGAAGTTCTTGGAGAACTTCCGCCACATGCAGACCTGTGAGTCCGGGCATTTGAATATCCAAAAATACCACATCGTAAGTCAACGCCTTTATTAGTTCTAATGCCTCTACAGCGTTGGTGGCATCCCCAACAACTTCCACACCTTTGATCTTTTCCAGTATGTAACGAAGCTCGGCTCTTGCCGGTGCTTCATCATCCACTATGAGTGCCTTAATCTTCATGAGAACCTCCCTGATGAACCTTCAGGCAAGTAGCCAGCCTGTCGTCCCGGCGATGAGTCAGGAAAGCAAAGTATGCGAAGGGTGACTACGGTGCCCTTACCCATCTCGCTATCAATATTGAGTCTATATTCATCGCCATAGAGACTTTTTAGCCTCTCATTAACATTGCTCAACCCTATTCCCATTCCCTTACCGAGGCCCGATAGGAGGATTTTATGCATATTGGTTGAGGGAATACCAACCCCATTGTCCTCAACTTTTATTATCATTTCCGAGTTTTTGAGTTCAGATGAAATTTTTATCTTAAGACCATTGGACGTGAGGCCGTGCTTTACGGCATTTTCCACGATTGGTTGAAGAACCAGGGCGGGAAGCTTTAAATTTAGTGTTGAAGGATCTATGTCCTCTATTATCCGTAGCTTTTCCCCGAATCTTGCCTTTTCAAAGATAAGATAGGAATTGACGTAGTCTAATTCCTCCTCCAAAGTTACCATATCGCTTCCCCTCTCCAGAGTTTTTCTGAAAAAATCTGCGAACTGAATGAGTAGCTTCCGCGCTCTGTCGGGCTTGGTACGGCAAAACATGGCGATGGTGTTCAGGGTATTGTACAGGAAATGGGGATTGATCTGAGCCTGCAAGGCTTTAAGCTCAGCCTTACATGCAAGTTCGCGCTGTTTATCGATCTCAGAGAGTTCTAGCTGAGTACTTAAGAGGCGAGCTAATCCTTCGGCCACCGTTACTCGGCTCTCCGTCAGCTTTTCTTTGTTATCGTAATAAAACTTGAGAGCTCCAACGGCTTTACCTCTTAATTCTAAGGGCACAACGATGGCAGCCTGGAGAGGACAATCCAAAACGGGGCAACCGATTTCCTCTCGAGACTTGAGGATTCGGGTTTCATCGTACTTCAAAGATTCCCTGGTGGCTTTTGTCATGATGGGTTTTCCGGCCCTGTGATGATTTTTCCCCCCACCAGTAAAAGCCAACACAGTATTGAGATCTGTCAGAGCAACGGCTAAGGCGTCGGATTCCTTGTGAATTATCTCCGCTACTTTGCTCGCTGAATCGGAGTTTAATCCTGTCCTCAAGTAGGGTAGGGTCTGATTGGCGATTTCCAAAATTTGGTGTGATTGCATTGCCTTTCCATGCTCCGGTTCTTCCTTTAAACTCAGGAAAACCGTCAAACTTAAAAAAATCCCCGTGGTAATAAGAGCAGTCAAAAGTGGTAGAGCTACCCTTCCTTCGAAGATAATCCCCAAACTTGGACCGAAAAGATAGACCAGAAAAGCCAGCCACGAACCAAAAACCAAACTGAAGACGAAATAAATGCATAGCTTCGAAAGAATATTTTTCCGCCTATAAAACACCCTAATCACCATACTCACTTTATTGTAACTCTTAATTTCCTTGACACTTAGGTGTACTACGACTTTATTAGTTTATTACCCGCATACCATTGGTTTTATTATTATAAACCATAGCTGCTCTTTTTAATACCCTGGTTCCGCATTCATAGCATTTACAGCCAAAACCAACTTAAAACCTCAAAGTAAGCAAAGTAGAGGGCTATAATGAGAAGGAAAAGCCCAAATAAGAATCGCACCAGGGATTCTCGTAATTTAATGGTGATTTTTGATCCCAAATATGCTCCAGGGATAACCCCAGAGATTAGAAGAAGTGCTAATTTCACATCGACGTGTTTCAAAAAATAATGTGCTATGGAACCGGGTAAGGTATAGACGGTGATCACCACCAGGGAGGTACCGAAAGCCTCTTTTACGTTCTTTTCAAAAAGGATAATCATCGCTGGGATGAGTAAAAATCCTCCTCCCAGGCCTAAAAATCCAGAGAAAAATCCACAACCAAAACCGGTTCCCAAAATTGTACTTCTATTTGATCGAAAGAAATGCTTGCCTATCCCTCCAGCAGACCTGCCTGCCTGCCGGTGGGCATGACCTGCTTCTGCCTGAGCAGAGCGATGGCCGACAGGCCTACCTGCTGTGCATGAGGGGTCGTTCCTTCCCCCTGCCTTCTGTGGAATTAAAAATTTGATTCCCAACAGCAAAATCACCAAGGCCGTGATGAGCATAATGAGATGACCTGGGAATAAGAGGGTGATTCCGGAGCCCAGAAACACCCCAATGACACCCGGAATTGCCAACTGCGAGGCTAACCTTCCATCCACGAGCTTACTTCGATGATAAATGTAAGCTCCAGTGAGAGCCGAGGGAATTATTACCAGTAGAGGAGTTCCCAGAGCTATCCAAGGGGAATAACCCAAAATTAAGCGTATTGCGGGAGTGGTGATCACTCCTCCTCCCACGCCAAATTGGCCGGAGAGATAACCAGAAACAAAACCTATTAGGATTTCCTTCATAATTTTCCTTTATAGCTGGGCCATAAATCACGAATATTTTTCTGAAGGGGTGGGGCTGAAGAGGCGACTCTGAGCACGCCGTCCACCCCTCTTTAGATAATCATGCAGCAGATTCTGAAATACGACAAGGGTCATGGGAGAATTGACCGATGACCCATAACTCTTGATTTACGGTACACTAGAGCTGCCAAGGGGCAACCCTGCCAATTTCCTGACCGAAGTTTCTCAATCTAATCGAACCGAAAACCAAGCCCGAAATACGAGCATTGATAACGGGTGTTAACACCTTGAGAATATCCGTTTCAGCATCGTAGCCGGTGAGAATACCTATCCCCAGAAGCTCACCACGGGAATCTTTTAACCCCAATACCAGATTGAATAGCTCTATTCCCCCAGCCAAATCAATGCCGGGAGGATAGAGGGCCAAGCTCCTTAAGGGTAAACTCAGTACCTTGGAATTAGCGAAATAGCGCTGGTATGCATTCTTCCTAATTCTAATCCTTTCTTCCCTGCTTAAAATCCTAACTTCTGGTGGAACGGGTAATCTATGGATCCGATATCTTGAAAAGGTCCAGATCGATCGGAGGATGGGTTCAAGTTCCTTCCCCCTTTGAAGAGCAACTATGTAGTCAGGCGAGGTTAAATTAATCTTATGATACTTTAGGGCTTCTCCGAAGGGATGAGCTATTAACCCACTGGTATCCACCACAATGAGATTGCACCCCATATCCCGCGCCTTATCCACCATCCTCTTCGCCCCTACCAGGGTTTCAAGCATATGCCCTCTGGGGCTGTTATCCCCGACAAAGTGTAGGCTCGCGGGCTTAAGCACCTTCAGGTCTTCCTTCGGCTCTGAGGCAACGACCAATCCAATGGTTGTAGGGGGACCAAAAGTGGATTGACCCACATCGGAATCGACTATCCCCACTCGTGCTCCTCTTTTAAGGGCTCGATCGGCTAAAGCAAGGGAGAATGTTGTTTTTCCAGTATCGGGCCCTCCCAGGACAAAAATAATCCCCTTGAAAGGGGGATTCGATAATATTCTGATTGTTTCTTCCCACTGAACCGGATATTCCATCAACTCCTCCACAGTCCATTCTTCGAGCTTCCTGTTCATTGAGATTAATGAAAAATTGAAAGTGAAAAAATAAAAATCACAATCCAAAATTAAAAATGGTAAAAGCTAAAAAGACGTAAAGCTTTAGCATTAACGGATTTTGGAGAGCATCTCCTTTGCCTTTTTCATGATCTGAATCTCGGTTTTATATGAAAGGAGATCGATGGCCATATCGATGGGAAACCATCTGACCTCTTCGACCTCATAATCGTGATTTTGAACATTCCCGCTCTTATATTCGATGAGATAGAAATGGACGAACTTGTGATACCGAGTATCCTCGGGCTTCCAATAAAACCAGTAGTCTATCTGTCCAATCTTGTCCACGATCTCTCCGCGAAGTCCCGTTTCCTCCTCCACCTCTCTGACCGCCGTCTCCTGTGGATTTTCTCCTCTTTCAATCAATCCCTTGGGCAGACACCAGATTTTGCCCTCACCCCTTCGAGCAAGGGCGACTTGAATTTCTTTATCCACCCTTCGGAAGATAACCCCACCCGATGAAACGGCGCGTTTGGTTTTCATCTTTGTCAATCCCAATGAATTCTTCCGTCCAAATTAAGACCAGGTGGCTCGCGACTAAGTAGCGAGTTTCCTCTCCGCTACCTCGCTGCCCACAATGTTGAGATCGGTCTCGCAGAACTGACATTTCCCACCTTGAATATGATACTTTGTGATACTATAGCCCCATCTCTCAATGACCAGTCTCCCACAACCGGGGCAATAGGTATTCTCACCCGGATGACCCGGTACATTTCCCACGTAGACGAAGGAGAGCCCCTCTTCAAAACCCATTTCCCTGGCCCTCTTCAATGTCTTTGTTGGCGTGGGGTATAGGTGAGAGAGTTCCAAGTAGGGAATGAATCGGGTCACATGCCACGGGGTATTGGTTCCCAAGGAATTCTTTATCCATCTGGCAATTCCACGAAGTTGGTTTTCATCATCATTGTATGTGGGAATCACATTCGTTACCGCTTCAATGTGCATGTTCCATTTCTTCTTGGCTCGGATTGCGGCTTCCAAGATCGGGGAAAAATCGGGAACATTGGATAGCTTTTTATAAAGCTCATTGGTAAAGCCCTTGATGTCCACCCGAAATACATCAAGATAGGGGCCAATCATATCCAGAGCTTCCTGAGTGATGTAACCATTGGTCACGTAAATAGTGTAAAGTCCATTTTCCCTGCACAATCTGGCCGAATCCAAGGTATATTCAAACCAGATGGTTGGTTCATTGTATGTCCAAGCAAGCCCCTGACAATCATATCTCTTCGCCAAGTCCACAGCGTACTCTGGGGACACCTCGGTTAGACCCGAGCCCTTCTCGTCTGGACGTGCATGAGCAATTTGCCAATTTTGGCAATGCTTACACCTTAAATTGCAACCCAATGTTCCGAAGGAAAGAACTTGGCTGCCTGGATAAAAATGAAAAACGGGTTTCTTTTCCACAGGGTCCGCCGCGATCGAGGAGCATTTGGCATAGATCAGGGTGTATAATGTGCCCTCCTCATTTAACCTCGTTCCGCAATAACCGCGTTTTCCTAAGGAGATAACACATCGTCTCGGGCAAACATTGCACCTTACCTTCTTGTCTGCTAATTTTTCATAAAGGAAAGCTTCTTTCAAAACATACACCCTTTGAATTTAAACCTATAAGGCATGGGATTAGTCCGGAGCGATATAGGCTCGATTCCGTCCACTTTCTTTCGCTTTATACATGGCTTTGTCCGCTTTCTCAACGAAAGTTGCGACATCCTTTATATTGGGGGTAAGAGGAGTGATACCCAAACTGATGGTGATTCTATTGGGGTTGCCATTTAAAATAAACTCATGAGCTTCCACTTTTCTTCTCAATTTTTCAGCCACAGCAAAAGCCTCCGTTTTATCGGTCTCCGGCAAGATCAATGCAAATTCGTCCCCACCGTAGCGAGCAGCCAAGTCCGCTTCTCGGATATTCCTCTTTATGATCTGTGCCATGATTTTTAGCACCTCATCCCCTCTCACGTGACCGTACGTGTCGTTTATGGGTTTGAAGAGATCTACATCGATCATAATAAGTGAGAGAGGTGAACCATAACGTAAAGCCCTTTTGAACTCCACCTTTAAGCGTTCCATGAAATTTTTATGGTTGGATAATCCGGTCAGACCATCGGTAATGGAGGTTTGCCTTAACTGTTCCACCACCTTCAAGAAGAGCCTTCGCTGAAAAGGAAAACACATTCCCCATTCCGCTAGGCCTTGGTAAATGGCGATGGCCTCTTCTCGGCAGGATTCATATCCACAGGCTCCACAATCGAGCTCATCCCGCTGATCACACTTTTCCGCGGTAGCTAATACCTCCTTGAGTTCTTCCTCCGTGGGAAAGGGGAGTTTTACCTCCTTGCTGGTAAATTCTCGCCGCATTTCAATCCATGGCAGCCTGGGAAGAATTTGCTTGAAGTTTACCTTCCTCGGAGAGCTTTTGCTTTTCTCCTTATAATATTGCTCAATGATGTTTTTACGAGCATAGGTGCTCATATTGTCTCCCATCGCAGGTCCATCCACACACCCATCGCAGTCCAGAACGTCGATCAATTTTGGTCTTACCTCACCGCGAAGGAAGGCATCAGCCAGCTTTTCAATGCCATAAATTCCTCGTATCACCCGAATGTCCCTATCCAAAAGAGAGTAATTGGCAATGGTTTCTCTGGGAAAACCACCACTTAAAGAAAACATCCTCAAAAGTACGGGGCGAACGGCATCCAAATTGACTGGAGGGAGGGACTCTAAATTGATATCCGCCTCTTTGAACATCAATCTTAGCTCATCAAAGGTAAGCACAGCATCGATGGCATCGGCCACAGGGTCGTCCCTGACCTCGGCTTTCGCCGCAACACAAGGACCAATGTATACTGTGGCCGTACCGGGATCGTACATCTCTTTAACTAAACGCCCTTGCGCAATTACGGGAGAGATGATCGGAGCCAAATAAGCTAAGAATTCAGGATAATACTTCTCTAACCATGTGACAACCGCCGGACACGTTGATCTGACTATGGGTTCACCTGCCCGCTCTTTAAAAAGCTTCATATATTCATCGGCGACGAGTTCCTCACCCAAAAGAGTATCTTCCACGGAGAAGAATCCGAGTTTTTCCAAGCCGGCTGCAACCTGGGTGGGAGTTGCTGGGTAAAATGAAGCTACACACTCCGAGGCAAGAATAGCCACTACTTGATGGGAGGAGAGCAAACCCTTCACTAAATCTATTTCAGTCTTTGCTTGCTTCGCCCCCTGGGTACAAGCATTGATACATCGACCGCAATAAATGCATTTCTCCTCAAGGACTTCTGCTTGTCCGTCCCTAACCTTTATGGCCTTCACGGGGCAGATACGCACACAACCATAACATTCTTTACATCGTTCTTCGATACTTTCGATAACCCTCATTCCAATTCACTTCTTGAATTTTAATGTCCCCTCCCTTTAACACGCTATTATAGAGTAAAAAGTATGGTGGATTCTAATCAACCCTTAATCCGTTACATCAACTATCTCGCCCTGAGTGACTCCCTGCAAATCTTGAGATTTCATTTTTAACATGGCATTTATTTCTCCTCCACCTGTATACATGACTTCGACGTCCATCACGCTTTTATCGATTAAAATTCGAATTTTATTTTCAAAACAAAAGGGAGGAGTGGCTCCCACAACGTAACCGGTGAGCTCAACAACCTCTTCAGGGCTTGCTAATCTAACTCTGGAAGTCCCCAAAACTTTTTTTAACTTCTTGTAACTCACCTTCTTATCCCCGCACGTCACTACGGCAACTGGTTCACTATCCACGAAAAATATCACGGTTTTAATAATTTCACATAAATCCAATCCCAAAAGAGCAGCGGCTCTTTCCGCAGTTCTGGTGGGACTATTCAATAGAAAGATCTCATGAGGTATATCCCTTGATTGCAAATAATTGTGCACATCCACACTCGTCCTCATTTAGCCCCTCCTTAAAAACCCATCATAAATAATTTACCCTAAGACTCTCCTTTTTAAACAGTAATAAGCCAAAAAGGAGGTAAGTATATTTACTATAACATCTCGGAATTTGACTGACAATCGGGATTAACGGGCTAAAAGGAAGGCTTTCCCCACAGCTTCCTGGGGATTTTTCGCCAGAATTATGGCCTCCACCGGTTTTCCTTCCTTTTTGAGCTCCCATGTTCCGATGCCCACTACGGATTTCCCCATCTTGAGAGCCAGTCCTATTTCGGAAAGGGTGCCGAACTCACCGCCGATGGCTATAACCACCTGTCCGGCTCGAACGACAAGAGCATTTCGGGCTTCACCCATGCCCGTTGGAATGGCCACGTCAACGTAGGAGTTGGCATGCCTCTCCTCGGTGGGAAGAATGCCCACAGTCAGACCTCCCGCACTCTTCGCACCCTTGCAAGCGGCTTCCATGACCCCACCTAAGCCGCCGCAAACCAAAATAGCGCCTCTTTGTGCAATGAGTTTACCTACCTCATAGGCAATCCCGTAGATTTTATCGTCACACTGACCAGCCCCTATCACACTAATATACATAATTCCTCCTCTTACTCCGACTAGCGACTTTCGACTAGCGATTAGCGTTAGAGGAAATAATAATTAAATCGCTCATCGCTGATCGCTCATCGAAAATCGAGCTTTTTATCCCTTAGACCTTCTCCCTTCGGCCCAAGAGTTTATCTAAAATCTTGATGGCCGCTTGCTTATCGAGTGGTTCGTTCCAATTCCCACATTTTGGGGATTGAATGCAGGATGGACAGCCCTCCCTACACTCGCATTCCTTGATGGAGACCAATGTGGCCTTCAGGAGTTTCTCACAAAGTTCATATCCCCTGGCGGCGATGCCGACCCCACCTTCGAATCCATCATAAATGAAGATTGTGGGCATCCCCGTGTGAAAATGAAGCGGGGTGGAGACTCCTCCGATATCCCATCTATCACACATGGCATACACGGGAAGCAAAGCGATTGAAGCATGCTCGATGGCATGAATCCCACCAGCCAACTGTGGATTATCCAGCTTTAGCTCATCCGCAACTTTGTTGGGTATCGTAAACCAGAAGGCCTCGGTTTTAAACCTTTGAGGGGGTAGGTCCAACTCCTCCACCCCCAGTATTTCGCCCGTAAAAATCCTCCTTTTTTGGTAGGCGATTATGTGACTGGTCACATCGACCTCCCCGAAGGAAACAGGGGTGAAACTGAAGTCCTTTCTTCTGATTTCGCTGAGGACCCTGAGGGTTGTCTCTTCCCGGGGCTGCGTATAATAATCACCATAGGTGGGTTTGACGAAGGCAACCTTTTCGTCCAGGTCGAGCTCCACAACAAGATAGGAATCGCCCTGATGTAGATATATCGCCCCCGGATGGATGTAGATGAAGGCCATTGCCGAATCTATCGTTCCCAGGAGAGTTCCCGATTCCATCTCAACGATGGAGTAAGTATCCTGGGAAGCTGAGCGAATATTCACGAATTGAGCGGGGAATTCACGTTTCATCCAGAACCACTTGGATTTCCTCTCCAACAACTCACCTTCCTCCGCTAACGATTTCACCATGCTCAAGAAGAATTTCCCGAAGTATTCCTCATCTTCAGAGGATAAGGGTATCTCATAGGCGGCACAGAGCAAATGCTTGGAAAGAATATAGGGATTTTCAAAATCGATGATCGCCTGTTCATGGCTCCTACCAAAAAAAGCACCGGGATATCTCATATAGTATTGATCCAGGGGATCATCTTGAGCAACCAAAATGGCTAGGGAGGCATCTTGCTTCCGCCCGGCTCTCCCCGCTTGCTGCCAGGTGGAGGCAATGGTTCCAGGGAAACCGTTGATCACACAGGCATCCAGTGTCCCAATATCGATGCCCAACTCTAAGGCATTGGTTGAACTCACTCCTAAAAGCTCCCCCGAAAATAGCCGTTGTTCTATCGCGCGTCGCTCCGGAGCGAGGTAACCGGCTCTATAGGAGCTCGTCCTGGATAAAACATCCGGACTATCTTTGAGCTCATCCCTGGCATATTTGAACACCAACTCCGCCGTGCGTCGAGATTTGCTGAAGGTGATGTTTTTGATGGCTTTTTTCGCCAGTTGGACGAAGAGGTAAGTTGCTTCGGAGTTGGAACTCTTTCGCCTTTCCTTGCTCTGATCCAAGTACGGGGGATTCCAGAATAAGAAGAATTTTTCACCGCAAGGGGAACAATCCCTGTCCACGACCTCAACCTCGACACCAGTGAGATTTTCCGCCAATTCCTTGGGATTTGCCACCGTGGCTGAAGATAAAATGAACTGCGGCTTTGAACCATAATGGGCACAAACTCTTCTTAAACGCCGAATGATATTGGCCACGTTGGAACCAAAAACCCCCCTTAGAGCATGGACTTCATCGATGACCACATATTTTAAATTGAGGAAGAAATTCGCCCACATTCTGTGGTGAGGCAAGATTCCGTAGTGAAGCATATCCGGATTGGTGAGGACTATATTTGCGTTGCTTCTTATTCGGGCTCTTTCATCGATGGGCGTATCACCATCGTAAGTGGCGGGAATCTGACCCTGCAATTTAAACTGGCGAAGGATCCTTAATTGATCCTGAGCCAGTGCCTTTGTGGGGAAAAGATAAAGAGCGGTGTTCCTCCGGTTCTTCAAGATCGCTTCGAGCACTGGGATGTTATAGCATAAGCTCTTGCCGCTAGCCGTCCCCGTGACTATGGTCACGTTTTTCCCTTGTCTCACGAGATCGATGGCCTGTACTTGATGACGATAGAGCTTGATTATCCCAAGTTTGCGCAAACTCTCTTCCAAAATCTCGTGGAGGGATTGTTTAAGAACACCAAAGGTCGCTTTCCTGGGTGGAATTCTTTTCAAGTAAACGATTTGTCCCCGGTAGTTCTCGTCCCTTTTTAAAGCCTCGATGAATTCAAGGATATCCATTTTTGCCCTCGAGGGAAAAGATCGCTCCCGATTTATAGCTTAAAGCCGTGAGGTAAAATGGTCAATGAAGAAAATCGTGGTGACCCTTTTAGGGTCGCTCTTAAGGTCGCTCTTGAAGAGTTTCGCTAGCAGGCGAAGGGGTCAGCTTAATCAGAGGTTCCAGGGTGCCCATGGGTAACCCGGTGAAGCCTATTCCCCACCGACCTCGTGCCCTATTTACAACTTGCTTTAGGCAAATCCTGAAACGCCGCTATTGCTTTATCAAAAGTTCAGCTATCTGCACGGCGTTAAGAGCGGCTCCCTTCCGCAGATTATCAGAGACGATCCACAGATTAAGCCCGCATCTTACGGATTCATCCTCTCGAATTCGACCCACATAGCATGCGTCCTTCCCCGCAGCGAAGATGGGCATGGGGTAAGCCAAGTTCTCCGGATCGTCGATGACCACCACTCCGGGTGCATTCTCAAGGATTCGACGGGCTTCAGAGGCTGAAATCTTCCTTTCGGTTTCGATGTTTACCGCCTCCGAATGGGCGACGAAGACGGGCACACGAACACACGTTGCGGTGATTTTCATCTCGGGTTCGCCAAATATCTTCCGGGTCTCATCGACCATCTTCATTTCTTCCTTGGTGTAGCCATTTTCCAGGAATACATCGATGTGTGGCAGGAGATTGAAGACTATCTGATGGGGATAAACCCCCGAAATAATCTCCTCCCCGGCAAGATATGCCTTCGCTTGATCCAAGAGCTCTTGAACGGCTTTCCTCCCCGTACCGGAGACCGCTTGATAGGTGGAAACCACGATTCTTCTTATTTTTGCTCGATCGTGAAGAGGTTTTAAGACCACAACCATCTGGATGGTTGAACAATTCGGATTGGCGATGACGCCCTTATGATCCTTTAAGGCTTCCGGATTAACCTCGGGAACCACCAAGGGAACATCCTCTTTCATGCGAAAAGCGCTGCTATTATCGATGACTATAGCTCCCGCCTTCACAGCAAGAGGGGCGAATTCCTCACTTATGGAAGCTCCAGCGGAAAATAGGGCGACATCCACATCTTTGAAGGAATCGGGAGAAAGTTGCTCAACGGCTACCCCCGTTCTCCTAAAGGTAAGCCTCCGACCGACGGATCTTTCGGAGGCAAGCAATCTCAGATTGGCAACGGGAAAATTTCTCTCTTCCAAGATATTTCGCATTTCCTCACCGACGGCACCCGTTGCCCCCACTATGGCAACGTTATACTCCTTCACAAATTACTGCCTCCTTACCGAGATTGAATTTCCTATGGACGGTCTTCACCGCTCTCTCAACCTCCTTGGCATCGACCACGCAGGATATCTTGATGGAAGAAGTGCTGATCATTTGAATATTGATATTTTCCTCAGCAAGAGCGCTGAACATATCGGCGGCTACTCCGGGGTGAGTCTTCATTCCTGCTCCCACCAGGGAAACCTTGGCAATATTTTCGTCGTAATAAGGACCTCGGGCCTTGAGTTTCTTGACTATGGATTCCAATGCCCGCCCAACTCTCCTTAAATCCTCCTTGACAACGGTGAAGGAAATATCGGTGAACCCCTTTTCGCTCACATTTTGAATGATCATATCCACATTGATATTGGCATCCGCCAAAGTTTTGAAGATCTTGGCGGCGATTCCGGGTCTGTCGGGGACATCTCGGATGGTGACTTTGGCTTCTCCGATGTCATAAGCGACTCCACTGATTATAGCCCTCTCCATCATTTGGTCTACCTCCTTTACCAAAGTTCCCGCTTTATCCGAAAAGCTGGATCGAACATGGATTAGAACACCGTGATTTCTCCCATACTCAACCGCCCGAAGCTGAAGCACTGTAGCACCACTCGCCGCCAGTTCGAGCATCTCCTCGTATGAGATAACGGGGAGCTTTCGGGCATCGGGCACCAACCGGGGGTCGGCTGTGTACACACCTTCCACGTCCGTGTAAATCTCACACACATCCGCCTTGAGCTTGGCGGCCAAAGCTACGGCTGTGGTATCCGATCCGCCCCTTCCCAAGGTCGTGATATCTTGATCCACGGTGACACCCTGAAAGCCTGCGACGATGACGATCCTTCCCTTTTTTATTTCATCGAGGATGCGTTCGGTTCTTATGTCCATTATCTTGGCTTTGGTGTGAGTCGTATCCGTGAGGATCCCAACCTGGGGACCGGTGAATGAGATAGCATCGTATCCCAGGGCGTTAATGGCCATGCTTAAAAGGGCGATGGAGACTTGTTCCCCCGTGGCCAAGAGCATGTCCAATTCTCGCTCGGGAGGGGTGGGAGTAATCTCATGAGCCATTTTCAGGAGTTCGTCCGTGGTTCCACCCAAAGCGGATACCACAACCACAACCGCATTTCCCCGCTCCTTTGTCTCAACTATGCGACTGGCTACATTTTTAAGACATTCAGTATCGGCAACCGAAGTCCCACCGTATTTTTGCACGATGATGCCCAACTTCATCCCTCCATTAAGCTCACAGCTATTTTAGCAATCGGAGGGCAGTTAAGCAAGAAACAGAATTGCCTGCTAAAAATTTGACTAGCTCCCATGTAGAAATACTTACAACTCAAACCGCGAATGCGCATTCTCCTTTGGGATCAACATATCTGAAAAGATGTCTTCACGGCAGGCATAGGGATTGAGACTCTATGGAATATCCTGCATACTCCTGGCACCAGAACCGATGAAGTAGCTTATCAAGCCATCAAGGAAGTTACCCCCAAAGCCATATATCACAAGGAAGACGGGTCGTGATTGTAAAGCAGAAAAGATTTAGGGGAAAGTCCTTGTCAACCCTCAATTTATTGGTAGAAGAGATTTTCTACGATTTTTAGCATGAAACTTAAATCTCTAGCTGTCGCCAAGCAACCAGACTCTTTATCAGGAGCGCGTCTTAGGTAAAAAACTTTTTTGGAAGCCGGCGTGACTGAAGGACCTTCGGGTATGAAAATGGCTTGCTGAAAATAGCCTACAGCCCTCTTCTCATTGGGATATCTCACCAGTTTTATGGGTTTTTCATAGTTAAAAACCACCACGGTACAACCCTTCTGGTAAGCACTTTCTACAAAATTGGGTCCTGCGACACACTTTGCTACGTGGTGTAGGCTAAAATTACCTTTTCGCCTTCTTCCCTTAATTCATCGAAGTATTTATCTCTGGGGCGGAGGATGATCTTTCTCCGGGAGATTTTCCCCTCTTTGGATGTCCTCTCCACCCTTGTCGGGAGGTAAATCTCAATGAATTTAGTCCTCTCTTGAATCTTAATTTAGCACATTGTAATTTTTTACCTCAGCGACGCTCTGTGGATCATCACCGCTGTCTGGTCTCTTCTCACAAGTTGTTCTGGTCTGAAGCTCTTATCACCATAGCCCTGCACTATGCCTTGATCCTTGGCCGTCTCTATGTATTGCCACGCCCAGTGAGCCTGTGGGACATCTGTGAAGTATCCTATGTAAATTGTATTCATTGAAATGCCCAAACCTCTCACGAGCATGGTCGCAAGCTGAGCCCTAGTGGCGCAATCCTCTGGACCGAATCGTTCGTCACCGTAGCCCTGCACTATCCCTTGATCCTTTGCCGTCTCTATGTATTGCCACGCCCAATGATCTTGTGGAACGTCGGTGAAGTATCCCCTGTACTCGGTATTCAACGGAATTCCCAGGGAATTCACGAGCATCTTGACAAACTGTGATCTGAAGATGGGATCGCCCGGGCGAAAGAGTCCATCATCGTAGCCGGAGACCACTCCCTTACTGGCGAGGTATTCTATCTCACCATATGCCCAGAAATCCCTGGGGACATCAGAAAAATTTGGTACAGGTTTAAGAGTGAAGTCGATATTTGGGGTCTCATTGGGAGCGGTGACGGCGACGATGTCCGCGGTTTCCTCATTGGGTTTATCGTTGTAAAAGACATCGATGAAATCCAAATTGTTATAGGTGAAAACCCTGTAACTTCCGCTTCTGAGACCAATGATTGTATAATTTCCATTCTCATCCGTTGTTTCCCACTTACGGTCGCCATCAATTTGGGCACAGATATATATGTTCTCCAGGGGTTGACCATTGATGTCGGTCACCCTGCCGGAGATGGTGCCCCCTTTGGTGAGGGCAAAGTTTATGTTCGGAGTCTCATTGGGTGCGGTGACGGCGATAGTATCTGCGGTTCCCCACTTCAATTTGTTATCATACCACTCATCTATGTGACCCTGATCATTTGAGGTGTAGACCTCGTAGAATTCCCATGAGGGAAGACCAATGAGAGCATAATATCCATTCTCATCCGTTAAAGTTGAAATACTAGCCTGCCATCCATATTTATTCGTAATTACTTTGATGTTTGCCAGTGGATTGCCGGCTTCATCCGTTACCCTACCTGTGATTTTGCCCCCAACTGATAGGACAAAGTTTATGCCCGTGGTCTCCTGAGAAGCATTGACCACGACGGTATCGGCGGTCAAGGGTGTGAGCTTGTCGTTGTAGTATTCATCCATATAACCTTGGTCATTCCAAGTTGAGACCCAGTATTCTCCGGATGGAAGACCAGCGATTCTGTAGTGACCATTTTCATCCGTTAAAGAAACGGGACCTACCTCAGGAGGTTCTTCAGGAGGTTCTCCCCCCAACCAAGTAGCGGTGGCCTGAACGATTATACCAGCCAGTGGATTGCCGGCTTCATCCGTTATCCTACCCGAGATGGAACCATCTTGGGCAAGAACCTCCGGGGTAGTGGAGAAAATGGTAAAACCCATTAAGATGAGCACCATAAGCTTTGCTACCATGCTCTTATAATTTGTTCTTTTTAGATGACTTAAGTAGCGCATTTGCTTTCCCCCGTCTAAAATACTCATTTAACCTCGTTAAGTGATTGCAAATTTTTACTTCAAAGGACCTGTAAGAACTTCTCCAGAGATAGCATCCACGTAGACTTCTCCTTTATCGGTTTGCAGACACCAAACGGGCTTAAGATCGGTACCTTCTTCGTCAAACAAGGGAGAATGATAGGCGAATTCGACTTCTTCTATGGTTACGGGAAGACGAGGTTTGAAATTATCCGCTATCTTTGAAGCAGCCTTCTCCACCGCTTCCTTTGGTGAGAGGATTCTATTTGAAGCACCCTCTTGGAAAGAGGGGGTATAGGACAAACAATGAAATATGCCATTGTCACTCACAATGATATCTATTTGAGGACCACCGGGACCAACAATGGGAATCCCCTCAATCTTTGGTCTGTATTCAAAGCACCAGGCGATGATATCGCTTTCTCCCGTGGAGAGTCTCTGTTGATTGATGGTTGAGACTTTTGAGAGGGAGTAACCTTCTTTGAGACCACCCGTCTTTTGGATGAACTCTTCCGCCTTTTTTCTGGCTTCTTCTTCACTCATCTTTGTGGGGATGGTTTCCAGGCTTTCATTGCCGTAAGTGAAGGCACCGGTGGGATAGAAGGAGATACCGTTTTCCCCATCGGTAAAGCTTTCTATTCCCTTAAATTCTTTTCTTTCAAGAATTCCCTGAAGCAATCTTTGTGCCAATTCTTCCGCTTGCACCTCCTCTTTCTCAATGGAAACCGAAGCAACCAGGGGTTTCTCTTCGCTCAAAGGTGTTTCCACCAGCACCTTCCCTTGAGCCAAGGAAAGAGGAGCTTGGGCATGAGCCCTACCTCCACCGAAGAGATTCTTCAGGGCGAGCCAAAGGCGATGCCAGAAGGGTTTAGGGGCTCTCGTTAGATGGAAGGGAGTCCCCAGGTAATTGCTTTCATTCCACTGGTAAATGGCATTCTCATCGGAATATTCTTCACCTGTATAATTTGTGTAACCCGGTGGAGGATTGAAGCCATGCAACCAATCATAGCGGTGGTTCAGGTAGCCATCGATGGCCCAGCCCTCCTTCTCGTAACCTGCAAGTCCTTTATCGTGATTTGCTTTGATGAATGATGACCACAGGGTATCCGCCGGGGGTTCAATGCTTCCCGTAACGTATTTAAAGAATTGGTCAGTTATATTCTCGTCTCTATCCTCTGTGCTCAAATCGCGATATCCAAGAATGAGATTAAGCCCTCTATTGAAGGCATACCGCCAGCCATTTCGCCTTAATGCATCACAAGCCGCAAAATAAAGCCATTCCACATCCCGATCGGGGTAACCGGGAGTATCATACCCATAGAGCTTGCTCGTTAAACTGGAGGTAACAAAGCCGTATCTCCACTTTAGGGAGTCGGCATTGGATGTATCATCTTTGATCCAACATCCCTCTTTTGAGTGGTTGGTTCAGTGCTAACACCCCAATATTTAAGACATAGTGCTGCTTCCCAGGTATTTATGGTGGGACCGGCGGATGGCTCGTCGGGATCAACGGGATAGGAAGGATCGGGTGGATAGGGGGGAGCATAACCGTGACCGGTATAGTAGATAAAATCGCTATACCTACCAGTGGTGTAGAAGTCCCAGGCTTGAGCATCCTCAAGCTGATCCCGAATCCATCCCAGGTTGATAAAGAACCAATCATCAACTACCAGAGCATCGTCACGATTAAGATCTTTCAATTTTACATAGTCATCTACGTAAAGAGCGGAAAAACTCATCTCAGCATAAGCTGGAAAACTGTACCCAGTAACAAGCAAAAAGACCAGAAGTAATACCACGAGATTCTTAATCTTTCTTGTTCTCATCATGGATCCTCCTCCCAAATTTTTTGACGATCTCTCTGATTTTTGAAATATCTTTACGAATCACAAACCCACCCCTTAACAAATGAAGTATTTCAACTCCATTTTCTTTTGGGAGCACAAAGAAAGGTCTCTTATCCCCTTCTGAGATCCAATCAACACCTGATCTTTCCACATAGAATTGCTCCTTATATTCAAGAACTACAACTTCAAGACCGGCCTGGATGTAGTAAATCGAATAATTAAAAGGTCTCTTAATAGGTCCACCAACTGAGAGGAAAACCTCCTCACAGGCCTGTCTCAGCTCATCGAAGTATTTATCTTTTGGTGTTAGGACTTTACCCTTTTTCTTTTTCCAAATGGTAATACCCTCAAGCTCTTTGGGTACCCAAGCCCTATTCCCGTACTCATCTCTTGGACCAAGCTTATAGTATTTCCTGTCTGGCTTTTGAGGTTTTACTTCTCTCCCACCCCCTCTTTTTCCAAAGTGCCTTTACACCCAGTAAAGATGGGGAAAACAAAGAAGAGGATGAGCAATATTCCCAAAATTCGATGAAACTTTCTCATATGCACCACCCTAAACATAACTTACCATAGAAAAATAACACCGGTGAAGATGGGGAAAATTTCAAAATTTTTTCTGTGGTGGTAAACTTGAGGAAAATGCTGGTAAGATGGGGCTAAACAGAGATGCTTAAATGAAAATAGCTTATTTTGATTGCTTTTCGGGAATATGGCGACATGGTCTTGGGTGCACTTTTAGATGCCGGGCTTCCCATCGAGGTGCTCCGAACCGAACTCGAGAAGCTTCCGCTCAAAGATTATGAAATAAAGGCGAAAAAGTGGAAAAATTGACATCGCCACACTAAAGTATGCATTCAAGCTCAAGAAAAGTATCGTGCGTGTTTGAAGAGTAAAATCCCTTTACCTTGATCTTTAATGATTCCTCGCGAAGCTGACCTGGAATAGAAAGACCGGGGAAGGTGGTCATTCAATTTGGCATCTCTTCAGCAAGTTATTCCAATCTTCGTCAACCTTAGCTTGAAATTCCTCCATGACGTGCCGATTCTCTGGTTTAAATAAATGTTTGAATCTGCCTTGGGGTTTGAGCCATTCCACGAGAGGTTTCTTCTCCTTAGGTTTATGCGTCAACCTCCAGTTGCCATTTTCTACTTCATAGAGTGGCCAGAAGCAGGTTTCCACGGCGAGTCTAGCCATCCTTATCGTTTGATTCGTGGGATATCGCCAGCCTCGAGGGCAGGGAGCCAAGATATTCAAAAAAGCGGGTCCTTCGGCATTGAAAGCCTTCTCAGCCTTGGTGACTAAATCCCGCCAGTGACTGGGGGAAGCCTGCGCCACATAGGGAATGTTGTGTGCGGCTACACAGGCCGTCAGATCCTTCCGGTTCTGCGTCTTGCCCGGTATCACCTTGCCCACAGGAGAAGTTGTCGTCCATGCTCCCAAGGGTGTGGCACTTGAGCGCTGTATACCCGTATTGTGGACTACAATTCCGTCAGCAATGAAATTATGCTCGTCCTCTACTCTTAAATCTAAAGTAGGCTCACATCCTGCTAATCTTATATTTTTTATTTTTTCAGTGTCAAAATATTTATTTTCTAAATTTTTTAAAACGACGACTTCATCTCCGACCTTGATTTCTGCCAATGTTTTCCAGACAAAGCTATCTCTTCTACCTCTACCATTTCTTTTTAAAACTAAAAAAGGATGATTTGCGGTTGCTTTTATTGAATGGTGTAAGGTTTCAACTCCATAAACCTCTCTTATTCCGTTATCAAATACACCAGTGCATCTTCTCAAAACTAACTGATGAGTCTTTTGGTCGAAGGCATATATTTTATCTCCCTCTTTTACCTCGGTTATTTTCTTAAGCCCATTTTCAGTCATTATTAAACAAGAGGTGCTCAGACAATTCATATACGCTTGATTGTCATAGCAGACATAGACCATTCGGTGTCCTCTTTCAAAAACTCCGGAGAGGGCTTGGAGACCGATGTCATAGGTGCCACCATCTCCACCGAAAGCAACGAATCTTATATCTCTTCTATCCATTTTCCCCCTCCTCATCAGGACCCTATAAGCCGACTCCACACCACTTAAAGTCGCGGCGGCGTTCTCGAATGCATTGTGGATATAGGGAACTTCCCAGGCGGTTGAGGGATAGATCGTCGTGGAAACTTCAAGGCAACCCGTGGGACAGCAGACGACCACGGGTTTGTCGGTGGCCATAAGGACCTGCCTGACGATGATCGTGGCTCCACAGCCAGCGCAAAGCCTATGTCCAGAGGTAAATCTCTCCTCCCTAAAGGACAATTCCTTGATGCTCATGCGACCACCTCCACTTCTTTGAGCCCCAGGTAATCAAGGGGCTTCTCCACCTTTCCTCTCTTGGATATCTCAAGAAGAGCTTCAAAGGCACGCCTCGCGTGCTCCGGTTTAAACTCTCTGCCACCCAAACCATAGATGAAATTGACCACTAGCGGTCGTTTTTCCAGATCATAAAGGGCCGCTTTCACTTCACCAAAGAGAGGACCAGCCGCACCGGGTGAGGTCGCTCGATCCAGCACCGCTACAGCCTTGAGATGCTGCAAAGCCTCACAGAGTTCCCGGGCGGGAAAGGGCCTGAAGACACGCAACTTAAGAACACCAACTGGATGACCTTCTTTTCTCATCATGTCCACGGTGTGCTTGCTTGTTCCCGCCGCCGAATTCAAGGCAATCACTGCGACCTCGGCATCATCCAACCTATACTTCTCAAAGAATCCATATTCCCTGCCAGAAAGGGTCCTAAATTCCCTGCCAACCCTCAAAATGACCTCCTTAGAGCGCTCCATGGCCTCGATTTGAGCTAGCTTATGCTCGAAATAAAAACCGCCGAGACCATCAAAGGGTCCAAAGGTTACGGGATGCTCGACATCGAGTAAGGAGAAAGATGGTTTGTACTCCCCAACGAAGTTTTTCACACTCTCGTCTTCGAGAAGTTCAACGCGCTCAATGCTGTGGCTGACGATGAACCCATCCATATTCACCATGACCGGGAGGCGCACTTTCTCATCCTCACCGATTCGAACGGCTTGAATTATATTGTCGTATGCCTCCTGAGCGCTTTCAGAATAGATCTGAATCCAGCTGGAATCCCTGGCTCCCATGCTGTCTGAGTGGTCGCAATGGATATTGATGGGAGCGCTCAAGCAACGGTTGACATTGGTCATGATTATGGGGAATCTCATACCAGAGGCGACGTAAAGGATTTCCCACATCAAAGCCAAGCCTTGAGATGAAGTGGCCGTCATGACCCTGGCTCCCGCAGCCGCGGCTCCCACGCAAGCGCTCATAGCCGAATGCTCACTTTCAACCGCAATATACTCCGTATCCACCAATCCATCAGCCACGAAAGTGGCAAACTCCTCGGCGATATCAGTCTGAGGTGTAATGGGATAAGCCGCCACGACGTCGGGATTTATCTGCCTCATCCCTTGAGCAACGGCTGCATTTCCGGTGATGGCCACAATCTTCCCAGTGATTTTAGCCATCTGGCTCACCGCCTTCTGCCATCTTTATGGCCTCTGGTGAGCATTCAACCGCGCAAATCCCACAACCCTTGCAATAATCATAGTCTATCCCAATCACCTTCCCCTCCTTAACCTTGATCGCTCCATCGGGACAGTAAATCCAGCAAACGAGACATTGCTTGCAGGTCTCCTCATTCCACACCGGGTGCTCCGAACGCCAACTCCCCGTTCTATACCATCGAGCCGTTCCGCCAAAGGGGATTAGCGCACCGGGCATCAACTTCTCCGCGCGCCATTCTTTCATTCGCTCTTCACCTCCTCAAAAGCTCGCCGAATGGCTCTAACGTTCCCCTCGATGACTTTCGGCGAGAACTTATCCGCGAATACCTCCTGGAAATGCTCGGTTGTGCTCCCGAGATCCAGAACTTTGGTAGCCTTGATGAGAGCACCGATCATAGGGGTGTTCGGGATGGGTCTTCCCAATTCCTCATGAGCGATGGTGGAGGCATCGACGGTGTAAACTTTCGCTTTTTCTAAACCGAGTCTTTCCTCGATCTTGGAAGGTGGTTCAGGCGTGTTCACTATGAGGACGCCATCTTTGGGCAATCCTTGAGCAACGTCAATGACATCGAGAAGGGTGGGATCTAAAACAACCACGACTTTCGGATTTTCTATGCCGCAGTAAATGCGGATGGGGTCCGAAGAGAGACGAGTGAAAGCCTGAATGGGTGCTCCCATCCTCTCAGGTCCATATTCGGGGAAAGCCTGGACGTATCTTCCTTCGGCTAAAGCAGCTTCGGCTAGAAATTTGGCTGCGGTAACCGCTCCCTGACCTCCCCTCCCATGCCACCTTATCTCCACAAGTCTCTCCACATCCTATCACCTCCAAAGATAAATTCTCTGAAATCGCCAGACTCAATAAAAAGTATAGGCTAAACATAAATCTCAATTAAGTCTCAAATTCAAAATCCAAAATGAAAGTGCAAAATGACAATCTAAAATTAAAATGTTTGAAATCTGGCTGACCAGCATATTTTCAAATTCTCAAGCATTTTGAGAACGATTCAGCTGACTAACTTAACTGACAATATATTCCAATAAAGAATATTTGAAAACTATGTCCTCAATGTAATTTGCCAAAATTTGTGGTACATCCAGACTAAATAAAAAAATATACCCAATAACACAAAAAAGCATTTAAGATTGTGTGAGCGGTTGGTTTGAGCCAGCCAGTGGTTTGAACTCAAAAATATCCGAAGTCCCTACATTTCCCTTCTTCCTTCGAGGGCTTTACCCAAGGTGACCTCGTCGGCGTATTCCAGATCTCCTCCCACGGGCAGCCCACTGGCTATTCGGGTTACTTTCACTCCCAAGGGTTTAATTAATTTTGCGAGATACATGGCTGTAGCCTCGCCCTCGATGTTAGGATTGGTGGCGATGACTACCTCCTTTACCTCCTGACCCTTTAGCCGCTTGAGAAGTTCTCCAATCTTTATATCCTCGGGACTGATGCCCTCAATGGGAGAGATCGCCCCCTGTAGTACATGATAGAGTCCTTTAAACTCCCCCGTTTTTTCCAACGCTACGATGTCTCTTGGCTCTTCGACCACACAGATAATTGAACGGTCTCGCTCAGTATCTCGACAATATTGGCAGATCTCTTCGTCCGTGACATTGAAACAAATTTTGCAAAATTTTATCTTTTCCTTTACCTTGAGTATGGCTTCAGCGAGCTTTTTCACATCCGCAGGAGGTGCCTTGAGCATATAAAAGGCGAGTCTTTGAGCCGATTTTGGTCCGATCCCCGGAAGCTTAGACAGCTCTTCGATTAAATTTGCCACGGGCGTAACATAGTACATGAATCCCACCTTTGTGGATCAGGAAGGAGGGAGAAGTCTAGAGGGAAATCCTTTCCCCTCATCCCTTTAGACTCATCCCTTATCCCTGATAGATTAGAAGAGTCCAGGGATGCTCAGTCCCCCGGTTAACCGACTCATTTTCTCCGTCGCTAAATCCCGAGATTGGCGGAGGGCTTGGTTGACTGCAGCCAATATCATTTCCTCCAGTATTTCAACATCATTGGGATCCACTGCAGCCGGATTTATCCTTATTCCCAGAATCTCTTGCTGACCATTGACCACTGCAGTGACCATCCCGCCACCAGCGCTTACTTCCAGCCTTTCCTTTGCCAACTCCTCTTGTATCTTGGCAATTTCCTCCCGCATTTTCTGAATTTGCTTGAGCATCCTACCATAATTTCCCTTCACCTTGGCACCTCTTTTCACTGTGTTTCTTTAAATTCATCTATGATCTCGGCATCGAAACTGTCCTGAACCAATTTCACTATCGAGGATTCGGAGGGTTCTTCCACATCCGAATCATCCTGTAAGTCCTCCATCAAGGAATCCTTTTGAGCGATTTCGTCCTGAACGATGGAGACCCTCTCCTTTTTCTCCTCTAACACACAGAGAATCTCAACATCGACCTCCAGGATTTCCTTCAGTGATTGCTGCACAATTGCTAAGTTAGGGGGTTTTTCCACTTCATTTTTATGGAAATTCGCCCCCTCATTGAACTCTAAGATTATTGCTTTACCCTCAACTTTGGATGGCTTACATTCCAAAAGTAAAGCGTAGGTTGGAATTTTTTTCTTTTTGACCCGCTCCAAAATTACCGGCCAAGCTCTTTTCACCCTCTCTATGTCCACCTTCCTGCCACCGGTCGCAGGTTTCTCGTTTCCGGTTTTTCCCTCTTGTACCGGGGTCGCTATGTCATCGCTACTCACAACCGGTGCCTTGCGCTCAGCCGCTTCTAATTTTGCTTCTTGTATCCTTTGCGCCATATCATGGTCGGGTTTTGAATCCGGCCTCTCTGAAGTTCTCTTTTCAACTCGTTCCCTGCTGGAGACCGCTTTCTCAAGTTCCTCAATTCTATAAAGCAAACCGTTCAGGGACAGATCGACATCAAGTTTTATCATTTTCACCAGCGCCATCTCCAAGAGCAATCGGGCGTCAGGGTTCCACCGCATTTCGTTATGAGCTTCGGACAATATCTCCATGAATCTTACTACTTCAAAGGGCTGAAAGTGATGCACTTGGACCTGCATTCTGGCGAAGGCCTCGGGTGTGGTATTTATGATCTCATCGGGGTCGTCGGCATTTTGAATCAAGAAAAGGTCTCGAAAATGCTCCGTGAGTTCCTTTGTAAACTGCCTGATGTCTCTCCCGCTCTCCAGCAGCCTATCCACAAAGAAAAGGGCATCCGTAATATCTCGTCTGGATATGATATCCGTAATTTCAAATAGAAGGTCTAAATCGATTAGTCCCAAAAGTGTGGTCACATCATCTATTTTTACACTCTTCCCGCTAAAGGAGGAAAGTTGATCAAGAGTTCCTATGGCATCCCTTAAGGATCCTTGAGCTTGCTTGGCGATTAAAGGTAAGGCTGCTTCATCGATCTTTATCTTCTCTTCATCGGCGATTCGACGAAGGTGCTTGACCATATCAGAAACCAAGATGCGCCTGAAATCAAATCTCTGACACCGAGAGAGAATCGTGGGAAGAACCTTATGGGGTTCGGTGGTGGCTAGAATAAATATCACGTGCGAGGGAGGCTCTTCGAGTGTTTTTAGGAGGGCATTGAATGCCTCCGGGGTGAGCATATGAACCTCATCTACGATATATACCTTTTTTCGACCCTCCGTTGGTGAAAAATGGACCTTTTCCCTTAAGCTCCGAATTTCATCGATCCCTCGATTTGAAGCCGCATCTATTTCAAGAACATCCACACAGGAACCATTGGTTATTTGCTCGCAAATATGACAGTTATTACAGGGGGTTGGAGTGGGACCTTCAGCGCAGTTAACAGCCTTGGCAACGATTTTGGCTACGGTGGTCTTGCCCGTCCCCCTTGGTCCACAAAATAGGTAAGCGTGGGCAACTCGATTTTGTTGGATAGCATTGGCAAGGGTGCGCGTGATATGCACTTGGCCTACTACTTCCTCAAAAGTTTGGGGGCGCCATTTTCGGTAAAGTGATATATAAGCCAATCATCTCACCTCATGGGGGGTGAGCGGAATGCTCTTTCTCATTATAACAAAGAAAGCCTTGGATGGGCGCTTTCTTGAATTTTTGAAAAAGTTTTATTCCCCGAGTAAATTTAGAAAACTGTCACGACACAAGTCAGCGTGCGCTTCACCCCTTCGATTCCTTGAATTTTAACG
>JBFMAG010000029.1 GCA_040755895.1 Actinomycetota bacterium
GCCTTGATCTCGCCCTATGGCATAAGGATTCCGTAGTTGGGAAATGAATTTCTTGAAGGGCAAGGGATCTGGGGAGTAAATCGAACTTTACACGGAGCCAGGCTGGAAAAGCATCAGGTAAATCTGTATACTTGTCTATCAGGCATTTTATAATCCGACGTATCATACACACGGAAAGTTTCTGTGTGGCCGGATGTAGGGGCACGATCCTACTGGTGTGAACGGTATCCTGTCCTAGATCCGTCTTCTCATCGAGAATATCAAAGAGCGGACTTTCGATCTGTAACTGTCCAAACCTGTAGGAAACTTTTCCACTGAAGGCAACGATCGTTCCCTCTTTTAATCTTTTGGCAATGGAGTTCTGATAGTCATATCGAGCGGAAGCTTTTGAGAACCATACTCCATAAAGGTAGGCCGTTCCATCATAGATTCCGATGTTCAACACTCGAGTGCCCTTACGCCCTTTAACCCGATGAATGGCTCGTACAACACCCACTACGGTGACTTCTTCTCCCACTTTAACATCGGAAATCGCCCTCAACTTGGCCAGATTTAAATAGCGGTGGGGAAAATGATATAGTAAATCCTCAACATCCTCAATATTGAGTTGTTTTAGATATCGAGCATTGGCAGCTCCCACGTATTTTAATGAGCGGACGGGGGAATCGAGGAAACTCTGGTTGTGAGATAATCTTCGCTTCGGAAGGGAGTCATCGAGAAGGAATTTTGTAGAATCAAATCCATCCAGTAAGGTTAATCGATCCGGAATTGAAATCTTCGAATAATTCCGAAATACCTTGGGAAACTGCTCACCCAGATTTCTTGATATAATGCTCTCCTTACTTTTTAAATAGCCACCAAAACCTCCGATTACTGCATTATTTTGAGCTCCTAACTTTTTCTCTAACGCTAGAGCTTTAAAAATACTGCGGACGGAGCCTGCTTCCAAAATTTCCTCCTTATAATCTCACCTTTACTTAAAGGTGAATTGAACACATCCAAAAGCATCTTAGGAGTAATTCTTGCTTTGTTTATTATTATCGATGGACTCCAAGTCATTTAAATCTTTCACGATTGCATCTGCATCTGCACCATGCATTAAGGCGCCAATTTCAATGCTTTCCATAGTTGCTGCTACACAAGCGATACATCCCATGCCATGCTTTATGAAGATTTCCCTTGCCCTTGGGTGTGCTAGGAGAGCTTCTCGAATTCTCATCTCCTTGTTGAATTGCATGGAATCTCTCCTTCCCCTCGAGAACCACCAAGGGATTACCAAATTTATTATATATCATAATCATGGACCCTCAAAGGGAGGTAATTTTCTTGTCAAAATGGTGAGGGAATGTTATCCTTTTAGGGATTTTAATTGCTTTTAATATGGATTTTTATTGGGAGTGCAAAAATGGCAAGAAGATGTGAAATTTGCGGCAAGGGACCATCCTTTGGGTATAGGATCAGCCATTCGCATCGAAAAACTCCCCGGCGGTGGAGTCCAAGCTTAAGGAAGATTCGAGCGATAGTTGATGGCTCGCCCAGAAAGATAAATGTTTGTACCAAATGTCTTAAGGCAGGCAAAGTTGTAAGAGCTTGAGCGGAAGCAAAGTTTGGCTTGAAGTTCACCTTTTGATGGCGATTGGCAAAATTTGGGATCTTCCTTTACCCATCAAATAAGCGGATTTGATTTTTTGGAGTACATATTCCTTTGCTAGTTCGACGGCTTTTGGGACTTCCACACCCCGAGCGAGGTGAGCTGCCAAAGCGGAGGAAAAAACGCAACCTGTTCCTCGGACATCCGACTTCACTTTTTCGCTCGTGTATTCGTAATATGTGGTTCCATTCCAGAGGATATCCATGCATTTTTCTCCCTCAAGGTGTCCTCCTTTAATCAATACCCACTGGGATCCAAAAAGGTGAATCGCCTGAGCAGCCCTTTGCATGTCGTCAACATCCCTTATGGAAAATCCCGCCAATTTTTGAGCTTCGGGGATATTTGGTGTCACCACTTTCGCCAGCGGGAAGAGACGAACCTTCATTAAGGAAGAACCACTTGGTCCCAGAAGAATGGTGCCATCGGTGGCCTCAATAATCGGATCTACCACGAGGTTTTCGACTCCATAGTCCTCAAAAATTTCCGCAACGGCTTTAACATTTTCCCTTGTTCCCAGCATCCCTATTTTAGCTGCATCTAGCCTAGCATCGGTGAGAATTGCCCTAATTTGATCCTCGACGATTTGATGAGAAACATTATGAATGGTCATTATCCCGGAGCTATTTTGAGCGGTAACCGATGTTATCGCGGAGAAAGGGAAAATCCCTAGTTCAAGAAGGCTGAGAATATCGGCTTGTATTCCCGCTCCCCCACTTGGATCCGAACCACCTATGGTGAGCACCTTCCTGATTTGCATTTTTTATCTCCTTTCCTAAAATGCTCATGGCCAAACTTTGTAAGCTTGGAAGCTCTCCCCACTTTATCCATCAAGCATATCCCCTCTTTTCGGTCGACGATTTCTCCAACCTCTGTAACAAGGGTGCCCGTTTCCTTTAATAAGCAATTCTTAATCTCTTCCGCTTTAAATGGAGGTGCGGTGAATACTATCTCATAGTCCTCCCCACCATAAAGTGCAAAATCCAATGGTTTCTTTCCCAAAGCTAAAGCTATTTCCCTTACTCCCCTGGCTACTGGAATTCGATAAGCAAGAATTCTTGCCCCTACTCGACTTTCCTCGCAGATGTGATTAATCTCACTTGCTAACCCGTCGCTTATATCCTCCATGGCATGAGCACCATGCTTTGAAGCAATTCTTGCCTCGACCACCCTTGGTATTGGTAGTAAGTGAGCTCTCCTGAAGCTCTTCTCGTATCGAAAAGAACCTTTAAACTGAGGGTTCAGGAGTATCTCTAACCCAGCCTTAGATGCACCCAGTCTCCCCGTGACT
>JBFMAG010000030.1 GCA_040755895.1 Actinomycetota bacterium
GCCAAAGTAAATAATGTACAGTTATATTAAAATTATACTATAGGCAGGAGATGCTGAATGTATTGTGGAAGTTTAAGGAAAGAAATTTTAGGGAGGCTTTATAAAAATGGGAGGCAAAAAAAGTAGGGAAGATAAGGATGTGGGAGGAACGAATGAAGAGATAATTCCCGATTATGATCAGACCATAAAGATTTTTGATGAGGGAGATATAGTTTCGGGCAAGGTTGTCAAGGTCGACAGGGATGAGATTTTAGTGGATATAGGATATAAATCTGAAGGCGTTATCCCCATTCGTGAGCTCTCCATAAGACCCGATGTTGGTCCCGAGGATATTCAGGTCGGTGAGGAGATTGAAGCTTTGGTACTCCAAAAGGAGGATAGTGAAGGGAGACTGATTCTTTCGAAGAAGAGAGCCGACTGCGAGAAGGCCTGGGAGAAAATTGAAAGGACCTATGAAGAGGGTGGAAGTGTTAAGGGAGAGGTCATCGAGGTTGTTAAGGGTGGATTGATTTTGGATATCGGCTTAAGAGGTTTCCTTCCCGCCTCACTGGTTGAGCTAAAGAGGGTCAAGGATTTGAGTCAGTACGTGGGGCGTGAGCTTGAGTGCAAAATCGTTGAGATGAATAGGAACAGGAATAATGTGGTCTTGTCGAGGAAAGCGGTTCTTGAGGAGGAGCGAAAGTGGGAGCGGCAAAAGATTTTATCCAAACTGGAGAAGGGTCAGATCCTTACTGGTAAAATTTCCAGTATCGTCAATTTTGGAGCCTTTGTTGATTTGGGAGGAGTCGACGGACTCATACATATCTCTGAACTTTCCTGGTCTCATATAGATCATCCCTCTGAGGTAGTTTCGGTAGGAGACGAGGTAAAAGTTCAGGTTTTGGACATCGACCTCGATCGCGAGCGTATCTCATTGGGACTCAAACAGACCACTGAGGATCCGTGGAAAATCAAGGTCGGCAGGTATTCCGTGGGTGACGTCATTGAGGGAGTAATCAGCAGGATAGTCCCCTTTGGAGCGTTCTTACAGATGGATGAGGGAGTTGAGGGATTAATCCACATATCCGAATTGGCGGAGGAGCGCATTGAGCTTCCCGACCAGGCTGTTAAGGCGGGCGATAAAATAAAGGCTAAAATCATCGACATAGATTTGGAGAGAAGGCGAATCAGTTTAAGCCTCAAACAATTTGAAGAAGGCAAGGAGAAGGTGCCTGAAAAGACCGAGGAGGTAGAGGAAACTGAGGAAGCTGCCAAAGAAAGTAAGGAAGACCATGCTCATCAGGTGGAGAAAAACGAGAAACGAAAAACAAAGGAATTTGATGAAGGAGAGGCTCCCGAACCATCGCTAGAGGTAGTTATTGAGGAGATGAAGGAATCCCGCTCATTGAAGAAGCAATTTAGCGATCCACCCAGCAAATAACACCAATTCTACATTGTTCCAACATTCTTAAGAATTTTAGAATATTGATTATATGGTGCAGTGGTAGTTTTTAAATCTTTAGAGCATATGGGATTATGTGGTCATTGTTCTGGTTGTTCCTTTAAAGCCAGAACTTTTTTACAAGTAACCTCAATCCTCCAATATTTTTAAGAATTTATAGAATATTAAATTTTCGCTTGTTGGAATTGGAATTCATGAAATCGAAATTCCTCTCAATCCTCATTTATTGGTCTCCAGTTCTTGGTTGGATGGGATTGATTTTCTATCTTTCATCTCGACCAATTGTTTTTCCCCTGCATCCTTTACTTTCTAACACCTTTCATCTTGTGGAGTATGCTATTTTGACTTTCTTGTTGGTGATAGCATTCAAAAATACGACGAATCTTCAATCGACGCTTCTTTGCGCGTGGGCTATGAGCATCTCCATCGCCTACGGTATCCTCGATGAGATACACCAGATTTTCGTGCCCACTCGTACTTTCAGCCTTTGGGATGTGGCAATGGATTCTTTAGCCGCTCTAATTGTTGCTTTCCTGGCCAGAGAGTTCTTACGGCGGGAGATACCAAAAATGCGGTGGTGTAGTAAAATTGATGTAAATCCTCTCAATTTGGTGATGAGGGGAAGAAAAAGTATGAAGGTCATCGGTGTCACAGGAGGAATTGCCACTGGAAAGAGCACGGTAGCCAAGTTATTAGCTAGCAGGGGAGCGAAGGTCATCGACGCGGATCAAATTTCCCGAGAAGTGATGATGCCTAAATCCGAGGTTTGGGAGAAGATCATTGCACATTTTGGCAGGGGAATACTCCTAAGTGACGGGAGCATCGATCGAAGGAATCTTGGAAAAATCGTTTTCTCTGATCCACAAGAACTCGAAGTCTTAAACCGCATAACTCATCCCACCATCATCAAAGTTATCGAGGATAAATTGGAGGAACTCAAACGTGCTCGAGAGGATCAGGTCATAGTCCTCGACTGTCCCCTTCTCATAGAGGCTCAACTTCTTCCCTGGGTGGATGAAGTGGTGGTGGTGACCACCAAGGAGGAAACGCAGATCAAACGCCTCAAGGAAAAAGGTCTCTCGGCGGAAGAGGCTCGTGCGAGGATGCGAGCTCAAATCTCTCAGGAAGAGCGGATTAAGTTCGCGGATCACATTGTGGAGAACGATGGAACCCTTGATGAGCTTCGCGAGAAGGTTGATAAGCTTTGGGAGAATATCAAGGTTGACCAAAAATCGTAGCGCGGTCTGCCTGCCGGTAGGCAGGGGGCTTGTCCTCCGAATGTCTGCTTTGGGCGGGGATAAACCCCGCCCCTACAATTAATGGATTAGTGGCCGAACTTGACCATGTCCCAATAAATTTGCAGCAAATTCTCTCAGGTTGTTTTAAAATAATAGATGTAGTCAAGCTGCATAGAAGAGATATCTGTGAGAATTCTCCCAGCTGTGGCTGAGACGCGCTCTGGAAAGGATGACGATTTTTGGCTGATTCTATTCCCAAATATTGTCCTCAATGCGGTCACAATCTAGCTTTGGAGACTAAACCACCGGTTAAAGATCATTGCCCTGTGTGTGGTTTTAGATTTAAGAAGAAGTGGTATCAAAAAACCTGGGTGAAGGTTTTACTTCCTCTCTTTATGATAGCCATGCTTCTTATGTGTGGTGTTTTGGTGACTCTCATCAAACTTGCCCCGATTGAGGAAATAGAGAGGGTAAGGAGAGCTGCTAAAAATGAGCGAAGCAAGATTCCTACCATAGAGATTAAACCCTTTTCTGAGAAGGGTTTAAAGTACGGTCCCTCCTACAAGACACATGGATTAAAGATTACCATAAACAGCATAAGGAGGGCTACGAAAAACAGTGGTCTTATAATGTCCGAGTATCCCACATGGCTCATAGTTAATTTAACCATTAAGAATATCTCAGATGAGCCTATAGAGGACCCATCAATGTACCTCCCAATGAGAATAATCGACAGTGAGGGTAATGAATTTATAGGTAATGGGGATTTACTATCTAGTGAGCGGAGAGTTGAGATGGGGGAACCCTTAATCTTTGAAGAAATCGATAAGCTCAATCCTGGTGTAAAGGACAGGCTCCCTCCAGGAGAAGAATTAACTGGAAATATTTGGTTTTCTCTTCCTGAGGAATCGAAGGGACTCAAACTCATATACGACCCTGGTCCGTTTGGGAAAAAGCTTAAGTGGAGCCTTAAATAGTTTGCCATAACCAGAAGGGTGAAAAGGTGATGGGAAGGTTTAAAATACAAGCGCCATACGAGCCCAAGGGGGATCAACCGAAGGCGATAAAGCAACTCATCGAGGGTTGCAAGAAAGGCTATTGCTATCAGACGTTGCTTGGGGTGACGGGATCGGGCAAAACCTTCAGTATGGCAAAGGTAATCGAGGGGATACAAAAACCAACTCTGGTTATTTCTCCAAATAAGACTTTGGCCGCTCAGCTCTGCAGCGAGTTTAGGGAATTCTTCCCCGAAAATGCCGTGGAATATTTCGTCAGCTATTATGACTATTATCAACCTGAAGCTTATCTTCCCCAAACCGATACATACATCGAGAAGGATGCCTCCATCAATGAGGAAATCGACAAACTAAGACACTCAGCTACCTCCGCTCTATTTTCTCGAAGAGATGTTGTCATCGTGGCCAGCGTTTCCTGCATTTATAACCTCGGCTCCCCAGAGGATTATCTGGCAAAGGTGATCTTCCTGGAAAGTGGCAAAGAATATGACAGAGATGAGATCCTTAGAAGATTGGTTGAGGTGAAGTACCAACGAAACGACATCGATTTCTCGCGAGGTAGGTTCAGGGTGAGGGGGGATGTCATTGAAATCTTCCCCGCCTATGAGGAGAAGGCTTTAAGGATCGAGATGTTTGGCGATGAATTGGAAAGGATCATAGAGGTGGACCCCTTGACTGGAGAGATAACCAATGAATATGAGAAGGTAGCGATCTATCCAGCCACTCACTTTGTGACCATCGATGATAAGCTGGAACGAGCTCTTGTGTCCATCGAAAAGGAACTCAAATGGAGATTGAGACAACTCGAAGCCCAGGGAAAGCTCCTGGAGGCCCAGCGCTTGAGGATGCGCACCAAATACGATCTGGAGATGCTCAGAGAAGTCGGTTATTGCACTGGAATCGAGAACTATTCAAGACATTTTTCGGGCAAAGCCCCCGGCGAACCACCCGATACCTTGCTCGATTACTTCCCGGATGATTTTTTGGTATTCATCGACGAGTCTCACATCACCGTACCTCAAATTCACGGGATGTACGAGGGCGACCGTTCCAGAAAAGAAGCCTTGGTCGAATACGGTTTCAGACTCCCATCGGCCTTCGATAACCGTCCTTTAATCTTCGATGAATTCATCGCCAGGGTTCCACAGGTCATATTCGTCAGTGCCACTCCTGGTGACTACGAGCTCTCGGTGAGCAGCCAGGTCGTGGAGCAGATCATCCGTCCCACGGGGCTCGTCGATCCCGAAGTGGTCGTCCGACCAGCTGAGGAGCAAATCGACGATCTAATGAATGAGATAAAGAAAAGGGTTACAAGGAACGAGAGGGTGCTGGTGACCACATTGACCAAGAAGATGGCCGAGGATTTAACGGATTATCTCATAGAGATGGGATTCCGCGTCAGATATCTCCATTCGGATATCGAAACTTTGGAGAGGGTGGGGATCTTAACCGACTTAAGATTGGGTAAGT
>JBFMAG010000031.1 GCA_040755895.1 Actinomycetota bacterium
AAAACATCAAATTCCAGTCTCGGTTAGTATAAAGAGTCCCTATAGTGTGGATGAAAACCTTTGGGGGCGAACCGTTGAATGTGGGGTTTTGGAGGATCCCTGGGTGGAACCCCCAGCCAATGTATACGAGATGACTGTGGATCCCATTCAGGCTCCCGATAGACCACAATACGTAGAGGTTGGTTTCGTGGAGGGAGAACCAAAGAGCTTGAATGGGAGAGAAATGCCCCTCGTGGATCTTATCGCTAGAGTCAATGAAATTGCGGGTAGTCATGGATATGGGCGGATCGATATGATTGAAAATCGGTTGGTTGGCATAAAATCCAGGGAGATTTACGAAGTCCCAGGCGCTTTGGCTCTCATCGCTGCCCACCGGGATTTAGAGGATTTAACCTTAGAGCGAGAATTACTCCACTATAAATCGACCTTGGAGCAGAGATATGCCGAACTCGTCTACTATGGTCTGTGGTATTCCCCTCTCAAAGAAGCTCTCGATGACTTCATTAGTGATACCCAAGGGAATGTTAAGGGGATCGTACGTTTGAGATTCTACAAAGGTTCCTGCAATGTCGTGGGAAGGAAATCCGAAAAATCCCTTTACGATTATTCATTGGCAACTTATGGAGAAGCCGATGAATTTTCACACGATTTAGCCAGGGGATTTATCGAACTTTGGGGTTTACCATTGAAGTTATGGGCACGAAAGAGTAGAGATTAACCTTGGAGGAAAGAGGAGATGGTAATGGAACATCAGGGAAATCCCACGGATCCGAAGGAGTTTATCGCCTCTCTTTCCTTCGATCGTCGCCTGTACAAATATGATATACGGGGGAGCTTGGCCCATGTGGCCATGCTTGCTAAGTGTGGAATAATCCCAAAGGAAGATGCGGGAAAAATCACTCGAGGACTTAAGGAGATCGAGCGGGAGATCGAGGCAGGTAAATTCAGGTTCGATATCGCGGATGAGGATATTCATATGAGCATTGAGCGGGCTTTGATTGAGAAAGTCGGTCCCTTGGGGGGGAAATTACACACGGCGAGGAGCAGAAATGATCAAATTGCCCTGGATATCAGGATGTACTTAAAGGAAGAGATCTTAAAGATAGGGAATCTAATACTCACTCTTCAGAAAGCCCTTTTAAATCTGGCGAGGGAAAATACCGAAGTGATTACGCCTGGGTATACTCATCTTCAGCGGGCTCAACCCGTACTCTTCTCCCACCATATCATGGCTTATTTCTTCATGTTTGGTCGAGATTTTGATCGGCTCAAGAGTTGTTATGAGCGTACCGATGCCATGCCCCTGGGATCGGCGGCCTTGGCGGGAACCTCCTTCCCCATCGATAGGAAGTTCGTCGCAAAAGAACTTGGCTTCTCCAAAATAACTGAGAATAGCATGGATGCCGTAAGCGATAGGGATTTCATGGTGGAGCTTCTTTCGAGTTTATCCCTTTTGATGGTCCATCTCAGCAGCTTTTGTGAAGAGCTGGTTCTGTGGTCAACACCCGAATTTGGTTTTATCCAACTCGATGAAGCCTTCACCACGGGATCGAGCATCATGCCTCAGAAGAGAAACCCCGATGTGGCTGAACTAATTCGGGGGAAGACTGGACGCATCTTTGGGCATTTGATGGGACTTCTCACCACGCTAAAGGCCCTTCCCTTGACTTATAACAGGGATCTTCAGGAGGACAAGGAACCTCTCTTCGATGCCATAGATACGGCCAAGCGCTCTTTGGAGATATTCACACCGATGGTTGCCTCCATGAGAATAAATCCGGAGCGGATGAGACGAGCGGCTGAAGAAAGTTTCACGGTGGCAACAGATGTCGCTGATTATTTGGTAAGAAAGGGACTCCCCTTCAGGGAAGCCCATGGGGTTGTGGGGAAAATAATCGCGTATTGTCTGGATCGCAATTGTGTTTTAAATGATCTCAACTTGGAGGATTATCGAAGCTTTTCTCCCCTTTTTGATCGAGATGTGTTCGAGATTCTTGAGGTTAAACATTCGGTGGATTCAAAGACCAGTGTTGGGGGAACTTCGGTCAAGAGCTTAAGGGATCAGTTCGTAAGGGCCGAAAGTTTGCTTGAATCCGAAAAGATGTGGCTATCTCATCCGCTTGCCTAGCCAGAGATGGCAAGCGGAATCAGAGGGACTCGAGATGACCAACGAGGAAGTGGCAAATATTTTAGACGAAATTGCAGATTTGCTTGATATTCGTGGGGAGATGAGCTTCAAGGTGCAGGCGTATCACCGCGCCGCCAACAGCATCCGTAGTCTCAGGGAAGATATCAACGTCCTTTATAAAGAGGGAAACTTAAGGGAAGTTCCGGCGGTGGGGAAGGGAATCGCCGAGAAAATAGTGGAGCTCTTGGAGACTGGAAGTCTCCCTTACTATGAAGATTTAAGAGAGGAAATCCCACCCAGCCTTGTAGAGCTGATGAGAATCCCCGGTCTTGGTCCCAAGAAAGCCAAATTCCTCTATGATGCCTTGAGCATCACCACCATCGACGAGCTTTTGGAAGCTGCACGAGCCCATCGTCTTCGGGGCTTGAGGGGGATGAGTGCCAAGACGGAGGAGAACATCATCAAGGGAATTCAACAGTTGAGAAGAGCTAGGGAACGCATCCTCCTCTTTGAAGCCCATCCCATCGCCGAACGGTTCATCAAGAACTTAAGGAGGCAACCCTTCGTTGAGAGAGCGGATATGGCCGGCTCTTTGAGACGAATGAAGGAAACCATCGGCGACATCGATCTCTTGGCTGCAAGCTACGGGTCCCATAAGGTAATGGATTATTTTTGCAACATGCCCGAGGTAGCTCAGGTTTTAGCGAAGGGCGACACCAAGAGTAGCATCATCGCCCGGAACGGTCTACAAATAGACTTGCGTGTGGTGAACCCCAACCAATATGGATCCGCCCTCCAATATTTCACTGGTTCTAAAGAGCACAATATACACTTGAGGGAAATCGCCCGAAAAAGGGGTCTAAAAATAAATGAATATGGGATTTTTGAGATGGAGATGGATAGAAGAATAGGTGGGGAGAAGGAGGAGGAAATTTACGAAGTATTGGGAATGTCTTATATCCCACCCGTTTTAAGGGAGGATAGGGGAGAGATAGAAAGGGGAATTGAGGATTCTCTCCCTAGGCTCATTCAACTTGAGGACGTAAGGGGTGACCTTCACGTCCACTCTTCATGGACCGATGGATTGAGCAAGATAGGAAGGATCGCCGAAGCCGCCATCGAATTGGGCTACGAATACATAGCCATCTGTGATCATGCTGAGCAACTCAAAGTAGCTGGGGGATTGAGCAAAAAAGAGCTAAGGGCTCAGATTGAGGAAATCATGAGGCTGAATGAGGAACTCGGTGGCATCACCATCCTGTGCGGGATTGAGTTGAATATAGACAATGATGGCAAGGTCGATTACGAGGATGAATTTTTAAAGGAGCTGGATATTGTGGTAGCCTCAATACATGGGGGTTTCCGCCAACCGAAGGAGCAGCTCACAAAGCGGACCTTATCCGCTATATACAATGAGCACATCGATATAATTGGTCATCCTACTGGCAGGATATTGGGCAGGCGCGAACCCTATGCTATCGATCTAAAAACCGTTTTTAAGGCGGCTGCGGAGACGAATACCATTCTGGAATTGAATTCGTTTCCCGATAGACTGGATCTCAATGATATTCAACTGAGGGAGGCGAAGGAGGAATACGGGATAAAATTCGCCATAAACACGGATGCCCACAGTGCGGGTCAACTGGCTTATATCGAATATGGCGTGGCCACGGCTCAAAGGGGTTGGCTTGAGCCAGAGGATGTCATAAATACCTATCCACTCGATAAACTGAGGGAGATACTAAAGTGAATCCGATTAGCGATTCGCGACATTTGATGAGCGAGCCCCACTTGCTAGTCGCTCATTGCTGATTCATCGAGAAGTGAAGGTGCTCAGGCGAAAATTTTATGAGCAAAATACAAAGGTGGTTGCTCAGGAACTTCTGGGCAAGATCCTGCTGCGGCGCACTCCCGAGGGCGAAATGGCTGGCAGAATTGTGGAAACCGAGGCATACTTCGGTCCAGACGATCCTGCAAGTCATGCGGCCAAAAGAAAAACACCACGAAATTTCATCATGTTCGGAAAGCCCGGTGTGGCCTACATCTATTTGAATTACGGTATACATTTTCTTCTTAACGTGGTTACGGAGAGGGAAGGGGTCCCAGGAGCGGTTCTTATCCGTGCAGTCGAACCAATTCTGGGAGAGGAGTTAATGCTCAAGAATAGACCCGTGAAGTCCATCCTGCAGTTGACCAATGGTCCCGGAAAGCTCACTCAAGCTATGGGAATAGATTTTTCCTTTTATGGAGCTGATCTAATCGAGGGAGATCTCGCCATAATGTATCCAGGGGATGAAGGCATAACCGCCCAAGATTTTACCATAGTTGCGGCTCCTCGCATTGGAATATCCGTAGCCCAAAATGAACTTTTGCGCTATTATATCAAGGATAACCCCTTTGTATCGTCGAAGGGACGAGGTACGAGCGACGCCCAGGCGGGCACGAGCGCCCCACGGGTGGACCGTATGGGCGAGCGACGAAGGTTTAGGGCGAGTAAAAGATAAAAGGGGAAGGGAGAAAATGACCATGAAACTCAAGGAAGTATACAAGTTAGCCGTAAAGATGGGCATGTCCAAGGATCCTCGGGGTGTAAAGGGAGTTAAACGGGTTTTGGACAGAATCAAGGATAACTATGGGCAACTAAGGGAAGAGGAAAAGGAGTTCTTCGACATCGAGAAGCTGACCAATCCCTATTCTGACACCCGCATCCTGTGCGGCGATCCGGAGATGGAGATAACCGGGATTCTGACCGGAATTGATCTGGAGGTCCCCGAGGTCCTATTGGCCGATAGATTGAATGAAAAGGGAGAAAGGATAAACCTCCTCCTCGCGCATCATCCCGAGGGAAGCGCGTTGGCAGCTCTTCCCGAAGTCATGGCGATGCAGGCGGATATATGGGGGAAGCTCGGTGTGCCCATAAATATCGGTGACGTCCTCATCGATAAGCGCATGAAGGAGGTACACAGAGCCTTGCTTCCCTTAAATCATAATAGAGCGGTTGATGCAGCACGTCTTTTGGGATTTGCTTTCATGACCATCCACACCCCCGCGGATAATCTTGTGACCTCCTTTTTGCAGAAGATCTTCGATGAGGAAAAGCCCTATGCCGTCAAGGATATCGTGGATAGGTTGAAGAAGATACCCGAGTACAACTATGCCGCGAAGGATGGCGCCGGTCCCACCATTTTAGTTGGCGAACTGGATAGACGAGCGGGTAAGGTTGTCGTGGACATGACGGGTGGAACTGAGGGTCCCGAGGAGGCTATCGAGAGGCTGGCGGATGCCGGTGTGGGAACCCTAGTTGGAATGCACATGGGGGATAAGCTTCGAAAGAGGGCGGAGAAACATCACATAAATGTGGTCATTGCGGGGCACATAGCCAGCGATGCCCTGGGAATCAATCTCTTCCTCGATGAGCTGGAGAAAAAAGGGGTAAAGGTCATCGTCTGCTCAGGTTTAAGACGTGTTAGAAGGACTTAGCTACCCTCATGCCTCGCCACTCTAATGGAAACGTTACTTCCCCTGTCGACTGTAGTTCCACCGAGAGGGTTTTGTTTTATCACTCGCCCATTCTCACTAGAAATCGAGGTTTTTTCGTAACTCACGATAGCCAACAGCCCAGCTCGATCGATGGATCGAATGGCTTCATGCTCTTCGATTCCTAAAACGTTGGGAACGGTGGTTTTTTGCGAAACTGGCTCGCCTGCGCTCACGGAGATGGTGACCGTGGATCCCGGTTCAGCTTTGGTTCGTTCCTTTGGCTTTTGATTGAAAACTTCACCTTTGGGGACACCGGGATATACCTCGTCTACCTGATTAACTTTAAATCCAACTTCAGTAAGGATGGTCTTTGCTTCCTCAGCGGTCAACCCAACGACATTGGGGACGATCACTCTTTGGGGAGCGGTGTGGATATTGCAAAGTTTGGTGGGCTCGGTGCCCCTAACAAAAGTACGTGTGACCAAATTGGGACAATAGATGCTGGCCAAAAGTCCAGAATCTTTGCATACTTTGACCCTCACCACTTCTGATTCAGGAACGGGGAATCTCGAAGGGGGAGTGTCCTCAAGGGCTTTGTACATGAATTTTGCCCAGATCTGGGCGGGAAAGCTACCACCCACAACTCGAATGCCATGTACGTTTTTCATCTCGATTTGTCCCTGTGGATAACCTACCCAGACACTAGCCGCCAAATCTGGGGTATAGCCGATGAACCAAGCATCTCGATAATTTTGTGTCGTACCCGTTTTTCCTGCGGCGGGACGTTGGATATTCGCTCTTCGCCCCGTTCCATATTTGATCACATCCTGGAGGATATCGGTGACCACATAAGCAGTCATGGGATTTATGGCCATTTTTTCATCCACCTTATTTTCCTCCAATACTTTCCCCTTTGAATCGGTGATTTTTAAGATACCTGAGGGCTTGCAGTGTACTCCATGATTAGCGAGGGTGCCATAGGCTGAAGCCATTTCCAAAGGGGAGACTCCGATCTTTAAACCACCAAGAGCTATTGCAGGATTTGGGTCAAGAGGGGAAGTTATGCCCATCTTTTTGGCGATACTGACCACATTTTTGGCACCTACTTCCATTATTAGCCTGGCGAAAACGGCATTAACCGATTTTATCGTTCCTTCTCTAAGAGTCATGGGAGGACCGCCGCTTCCCTCCGTTGCATTTCTGACGCGCCAGTCTTTACCCGGGAGTCTAATTGTAAGGGGGGTCGATTGATAAACTTTATTTGGCGAGATGCCATCCTCAATGGCAGTGGCCAGGACGAAGGTCTTAAAGGAGGACCCAGCTTGCCGTCTTCCCTGAACGGCCAGATTAAATTTTTGGGTATTGAAATCTCTCCCTCCGACGATAACCTTTATATAACCAGTTTTTGGATCTATAGCCACGATGGCGGCACTGGGATCCTCTGGTCGATTGAGGGTAGACCACGCTGCCTCTTCGGCATAAGCTTGCATCTTTAGATCCAAAGTAGTAAAAACGCGCATGCCCCCTTTGAAAACTGCGTTGGCTCCATATTTATCGATGAGGATTTGCTTGACGTATTCCACAAAGTAAGGAGCTCGAATTGGTTTTTCCTTAATTTCCTGAACTTGAATGGGGGCGGCTTGGGCGGCTGCAGCTTCCTCCGCGGTTATGAATCCAAGTTCCGCCATCTTTTTTAGGACCAGGTCGCGACGGGCCTTTGCCTTATCGGGGTTAGTGTGGGGGGAATAATAGCTGGGGGATTTAATGAGTCCAGCCAATAAAGCACATTCCGGGAGATTCAAATCCCTGGCTTTCTTTCCGAAAAATGTTTCGGCGGCGGTCTCTATTCCATAACAACCGTGTCCGAAGTAGATGGTATTCAGATACTTTTCCAAGATGGTTTTCTTTGAATACTTTTTCTCCACTTGATAGGCCAAAACCGCCTCTTTTATCTTCCTTCTCAATGTTTTTTCGGGTGTGATGAAGGTATTTTTGACGTATTGTTGAGTTATTGTGCTTGCTCCTTCCACTATTTTTCCTCTTTTAAGATTTATGATCGCGGCTCGAGCTATTGCTTCAAAGTCCACCCCCTTATGCTTGTAAAATCTCTGATCTTCTATGGTTATTACGGCATCTTGAAGGCTCTTGGGGATTTCGCTTAAGGAGACGATGACCCTATTTTGTTCGGCGTAAAGGTTTGCTATCAGGGAACCGTCGGCAGCATAGATTTTGGTGGTTTGGGCGGCTTCAGGGGCTGTTTGACTTTCCAGTCTGGGGAGATCCTTGGCGCAGCTCGCTAAAATCCCTGCTGCAGCTAGGAAGAGGGTGAGAAAGGTGAAAAAGACTCCTAGGCTTATAATCCTTAAGAATCGACCCCTCCTTTTTCTGACTATTCTCCGTCTCCTTGCTCTCGACACTGGAATCTCCGCCTAATTTGAATCTTTAAATTTTCTGAAAGAATTATATCATAATGAGTTCCAGTATAATTCCCACTGGCATTTTCCATATTCATTTACCTCTTACCACCGCAGCTACCTCAATGCAAAAATCAAAAATCAAAATTACAGGTCAAAATCCAAGAATCATTTTGTCTCAGGTCCGACGCCCAACGTTCTATAATCTCGGAGCCCGTCCATGTTTTGACTTAGACTTGGGGCAGGAGATTTTGTATTTTAAATTTTAAATTTTGAATTAAATTTGGTTCGTAGACAGATTTGGAAAAAGCATGGTAGACTTATGCAAGGTGAAGAGAGATGGAGCAAGTTGATGAGCAAATCAGGATAATTACCCGGGGCACCGAGGAAATCTTTCCTCTGAAGGATCTGAGGGTGAAATTGACCCGCTCTTTGAAGGAGAAAACTCTCCTCACCGTCAAATTTGGAGTAGATCCAACTTCACCCGATCTTCATTTGGGTCACGCCGTCATCCTTCGAAAACTTAAGACTTTTCAAGAGCTGGGTCACAAGGTGGTATTGTTGATCGGGGACTTCACAGCTCGGATTGGAGATCCCTCAGGGAGGTCCGTGACAAGACCACAACTCGGTGCCGAGCAGGTGAGAAAAAATGCGAAGACCTACACGGATCAAGCCTTTAAGATATTGGATAGGGTACGAACGGTGATAGATTACAATAGTCGTTGGTTTGGCAAGATGACTTTTGAAGAGATATTAAAACTCTCTGCAAAGTTTACTGTGGCTCAAATGCTCGCGAGAGATGATTTTGAAAAGCGGTATTCTGAGGGTCTTCCCATTGGTCTTCATGAGTTTCTTTACCCGGTGATGCAAGCCTATGATTCGGTTGTTCTCCATGCCGATATAGAAATTGGGGGGACCGATCAAATATTTAATATGCTTGCAGGTAGAGATCTGCAGCGGGAGTCCGGGCAGGAACCACAAGTTGTAATAACCATGCCCATCTTGGAGGGAATAGACGGGAAGCAAAAGATGAGTAAGAGTTTGGGAAATCATGTGGGTTTGACCGATCCTCCTGAAGAGATGTTCGGAAAGATTATGTCCATCCCCGACGAGCTAATGATAAAGTATTTTTATCTCACAACCGATTTATTAAATGGTGAGATTGAGGAGATAAACCAGGGTTTAAAGCAGGGAATACTTCACCCCGCTAAAGCTAAACGTCGATTGGCACGAGAGATTGTCACACTATACCACGGTCATTCGGCTGCAGAGTGGGCCGAAAGAGAATTCGACACCATTTTTAGAGAGAAGGAGTTGCCATCCCAGATACCGGAGATTATGGTATCTAGGGAGCTTTTGAAGGATAAGAAGATATGGATAGTGAGGCTCATAACCTCAGTTGGATTTGCCAAAACGGGCAGTGAGGCGAGGCGCCTCATACAACATGGTGGGGTCAAGTTAAATGGGAAGGTTATCCAGTCTCCGGATATTGACATCGAAATTAAGGATGGATATATTTTGCAGGTGGGAAAGAGGAAATTTGCCAGACTCAAATTAAGTTGACAAATAATTATGGCAGGTGCTATTATCGTATTGGTGTGAGCACTGAATGTGCGGGTGTGAGATTTGAAAAGTTTACACGAACTGGAGGCGACAAGTCCATAGGTGAGTAATCTTCAATCTGGACAAAAAACAGATTGTTGACTTGTCGCTGAAAGGTTCAGCGATAATTTTTTTCCAAGCTGAGCTTGACAGTAAAGTTTTAAATATGTTAAATACCTTGATGGTTGATCTTTGAAAACTGAACAGTGTGCCCTGGTTTATCAAGGAATTAAGCGATCGGCCATCGGTGAAAGTCGATGGCTGAGAGCTAAAAGTTTTAATGGAGAGTTTGATCCTGGCTCAGGACGAACGCTGGCGGCGTGCCTAACACATGCAAGTCGAGCGGTCCTACCTCTATGAAGCTTTGGCTGATTGGAGGTTAGGATAGCGGCGAACGGGTGAGTAACGCGTGGGTAATCTACCCCGAGGACTGGGATAACTCCTTGAAAGAGGTGCTAATACTGGATATCTTTACTTTCTGTCATGGGAGGTAAAGAAAGCTCATATGGGCGCTTCGGGATGAGCCCACGTCCTATCAGCTAGTTGGTGAGGTAAAGGCTCACCAAGGCTACGACGGGTAGCCGGCCTGAGAGGGTGTCCGGCCACACTGGGACTGAGACACGGCCCAGACTCCTACGGGAGGCAGCAGTGGGGAATCTTGCGCAATGCCCGAAAGGGTGACGCAGCGACGCCGTGTGGAGGAAGAAGGCCTTCGGGTTGTAAACTCCTGTCAGGAGGGACGAAGGCCCGATTTATCGGGGCTGACGGTACCTCCAGAGGAAGCCCCGGCTAACTACGTGCCAGCAGCCGCGGTAATACGTAGGGGGCAAGCGTTGTCCGGATTCATTGGGCGTAAAGAGCACGTAGGTGGTCTACTAAGTCGGGTGTGAAAACGTTGGGCTCAACCCAAGGCTTGCATCTGAAACTGGTAGGCTAGAGTCCAGTAGAGGAGAGTGGAATTCCCGGTGTAGCGGTGAAATGTGCAGATATCGGGAGGAATATCGGTGGCGAAGGCGGTTCTCTGGGCTGTGACTGACACTGAGGTGCGAAAGCTAGGGGAGCAAACAGGATTAGATACCCTGGTAGTCCTAGCCGTAAACGTTGGGCACTAGGTGTAGGCTCTCTAAGGGTCTGTGCCGAAGTTAACACATTAAGTGCCCCGCCTGGGGAGTATGGCCGCAAGGTTGAAACTCAAAGGAATTGACGGGGGCCCGCACAAGCGGCGGAGCATGTGGCTCAATTCGACGCAACGCGAAGAACCTTACCAGGGCTTGACATGTTGGTGGTAGTGACCCGAAAGGGGAGCGACCCCGCAAGGGGAGCCAGCACAGGTGGTGCATGGCTGTCGTTAGCTCGTGCCGTGAGGTGTTGGGTTAAGTCCCGCAACGAGCGCAACCCCTATCCCATGTTGCCAGCATTAAGTTGGGGACTCATGGGAGACTGCCCCGGTCAACGAGGAGGAAGGTGGGGATGACGTCAAGTCATCATGCCCCTTATGCCCTGGGCTGCACACGTGCTACAATGGCCGGTACAATGGGCTGCGATGGGGTAACCCGGAGCGAATCCCATAAAGCTGGTCTCAGTTCGGATTGAGGTCTGCAACTCGACCTCATGAAGGCGGAGTCGCTAGTAATCGCGGATCAGCAATGCCGCGGTGAATACGTTCCCGGGCCTTGTACACACCGCCCGTCACACCACCCGAGTCGTCTGCACCCGAAGTCGCTGACCCAACCCCGACTTGTCGGGGAGGGAGGCGCCGAAGGTGTGGAGGGTAAGGGGGGTGAAGTCGTAACAAGGTAGCCGTACGGGAACGTGCGGCTGGATCACCTCCTTTCTAAGGAGTATGAAAAATCCAGCACACTGTTCAGTTTTGAGAGATCAACTAAATGGGAGTCAAGAGGATTTGATCAGGAAGTTAAAATTTATTTAGTTAATTTGGATTAAGCGAAGCTTAGAGGAAAAGCGGGTTACTAGCCAGCTTCGCTGGCTTTTTTGCACCTTGAAAACTACATAGCGGAAGTCGAGTATCCACAGGTCAAGTTACTAAGGGCATATGGTGGATGTCTTGGTGCTGGGAGTCGATGAAGGACGTGGTAAGCTGCGATAAGCCTCAGGGAGGCGCAAACAGCCTTTGATCTGGGGATCTCCGAATGGGGAAATCCAGCTCTGCTAAACCGGAGCTATCCACATCTGAATACATAGGGTGTGGAGGACAACCGGGGGAACTGAAACATCTTAATACCCCGAGGAAAAGAAAGCGAATCTGCCCGCCATTAGCTTCGCCGCAAGGCGTGGCAGGCGGGTGCGATTCCCTGAGTAGCGGCGAGCGAAAGGGGAACAGTCCAAATCAGTTGGGTGTTATAACCTGCAGGTGTTGCCCTATTGAGGTTGTAGGAGCTACCAG
>JBFMAG010000032.1 GCA_040755895.1 Actinomycetota bacterium
TCAGCCATTTTAGCTGCAGCTTCTTTGACCACATCCGCAATTATATCCATGCTCACCGCAGCGGGCATCTTGGCTACCTTGGCAGTTGCCTCCTTTAAGGGTTCTTCCATTGCCTCCACTTTCTCCATCGAGGTTACTTTCGCGCCTGCTTCTCTCATCACATCGACCAACCTCATGATATCCATGATTCTCCTTCTTCTCTCAGCGGCAGGCAATCCCGCTTCTGCCATCCTCAATATCGCCTCTCTGAACATATCGAGTTCCGCCTGGGCTATGGCCTCCGCTTCTTTCATAGCCTCTTCTCTCACACGAGCGAGTTTCTTTCTCCTCTCCTCAACGGATACTTCCTCTCTTATCATCTCAAGGGTCGCTTGCCTCACAGCTTTTCTAACCATGGCTATTTTTCTGTCCTCTAATCTTTCAAGAAGCTCCCTTCTCTCGGCGGCGACCTCTTCCTCCTCAGGTAAACCGAATATGACAGGAACCACAGTATCCTGAAATCTTCTTTTATATTTCGTTATCAACTTCGGAGTTAGAAGAAAGGCATCTGATAAGGCATAGTAGGATTTATCCACAGCATCGGAAATGAATATTGAAACTTTCGATATGAGAAAAACCGTGCCCGCAGCCAGCTTCAAATACCAATATTTAATAGAAACCCACTCGGGAGGATCTACATGGAACCAACCAAACCTATAGCCCAAAATGAAGTACATTCCTCCACCAAGAATGCAGATGGATAATCCCAGGAGATTGTGGACGACCTCCGGGTTTGTGAGGAAAGCATAGGTTTTGGGATCGTAAAGGAGTGGAATGGTCGATCTCAATCCAGTGGCGTGGATATTGTACAATATATGATATGGATGAGATACTGGGTCAAAACCGAAGTTTGCCAGAGCCGGCCCGATGAACTTCTCCAATAACCAATTGGGCTTGAGACCTATGAACAAAATTGCCGCGGATATAGCGAACATGGCTATCCGCATCGATAGGGGTTCGGGCTCAACATCCTTGAATTTCTCCGGTCTTTTCCATATAAACACAAAGGACCACATCTTCATGTTGGAACAGAATGTACCGAATGCTGTGAGGACGAAGAATACCTCGGCGATTATGAGCAGAATATCCGGTCGATGAACAGCCGAATAATGCGCCGAGTGTTCATAAGCTTCCAATATCGCGTGATGAAGTATGGTCTTGGAGGCAAATCCGTTAAAGAGGGGTATTCCAGATATACCGCAGACGGCAATGAAGCATGCCAAAGCAGTGAAGGGCATATTTCTCCACATTCCACCCAGTTTGTACATATCCAGTTCACGGGTTCTAAAGTATACCGCCCCTATAGCCAGAAACAGTCCCGCTTTAAACAGGGCGTGATTCACTATATGGTAGAGTCCCCCGGCGAGACCCATGGCTCCGTCCGTCCCTAGGTACGCAGCACATCCCAGTCCCATCACGATGTAGCCCATTTGGGAGACGGAATGATATGCAAGCATCCTCTTACAATTCGGAGAAAGCAATGCGTTTACCACGCCAAAGAACATGGTAATCACACCAATCCAAATCAATCCATAACCCAGGCTCGTGAGCATGGTCCAACCGGCTCCGTGAGCAGCCTGGGCAGCCTGAGTTGCGTGTGAGGCGTGAGTGCTGCTGTGCGCTGCCGCCCTTGCAACAGGAGCAAACAGAGTATTCACGGTTCTCAAGATGCCATAGGCTCCCGCTTTTATCATCAAACCGGAAAGCAATGCGGAAGCGGGTGTGGGAGCTATGGGGTGAGCTTCAGGGAGCCAGACGTGGAGGAAGAATATACCAGCTTTGCTCCCAAAGCCCGCGATCATCATGATGGCCACGAGATATCTTAAGTATGAGGGCATGGTCTTTTTCATGAGGGCAGCCATGGGTGCAATATCTATCTTGCCGACCTTGGCAGCGAGGATTATTATTCCTCCAAGGAGAAGCAGCCCACCAATGACGCTCATATAGAGATATAATCTTCCCGCTGCCATGGCTTCTTCAGTTTCCTCGTGAACGACCAGAACGTAGGAGAAGACCGCCAGGAGCTCAAAGAATAAGAACAGAGAGAAGAAATCCTTGGTTAAAAGGACTCCGAGGTTTGCCCCCAGGGTAAGTAGAGCGAAGAAATAATATCTGCCCTGAGCGTGCTCAACACTCATGTATGAAGTTGCATAGATACAGGAAAGTGCCCAAATGAATGCAGTTATCGCGGCTATTAGCAGCCCAACAGCATCCACTCCGAAGTTTATTCCAAAGCCAAGACCTGAAGGGAAAGAACATTCAATGCCCCTGTAAAAATGTTCACCAATATGAATGCCTTGTACCACTGGCTGATACATACAAAGGACGATGACGAAGGTCAAAATGGTTGTGGAAACCACGATGGCATTTCTAATTTTTGTCTTCCCACTGAAGATTGCCGCAAAAACTGCTCCAATAAACGGAATAAGCACGGCAAGAAAGGGAAGAAAGGCTATGATGCTCACCTTAGGTGTTACAGGTCCCAAAACTTCAAGATGCATACATTAACCTCCAACCTTAGTTTGGCAAATTTCAATTCTAGATAAGTGTTTTATCTGCATAAATACTGCTCTTCCCTAGCAAATGTAAAATAAAAATGCAAAATGACATTGAATTTTTCATTTAGGCAAGACTTTAGCTGTGCAAACCTAAATTTTGCCAAAGTACAGAACCTCCAACTTCGAAGGATTTATATCTAATGACCGAAGTAAATGTGAGCTAATGCTTTCGCCAAATTCAGTGGGAACTGAGGATAGATACCGAAGATCAATGTCCCCAAGGCGAGTACAAACAGTGGAACAAGCATTAGCCAACTTGGATCTTCCCTCTTCACCTCGACATGTTCTTCATGACGAGAATGTCCATGCCCGGGATTGTGTCCTCCATGTTCAACTCCAAACCAGGCTCTGATGACGATAGGTCCATAATAAACCGCATTGAGTAAGCTGCTCAAAAGGAGGAAGCCAACCACGGCTATCCCAGTTGCCCTGCTGATGATGCCAATCGAGGCAGATTGAAGAGCCCCTTCAGCCAATACCCATTTACTGATGAATCCACAAAAGGGTGGAAAACCAATCATTGAACAGGCAGCCAAGGTAAAGCAGATCATGGTCAGGGGCATGCGAAAGCCTATCCCCCTCAAATCCTTCAATTGCCTCAAACCGGTTTTGAATATCATTGCTCCGGCACACAGAAACAATGTCCCCTTCATCAAAGCGTGATTGAAGATGTGCAAAACTCCCCCCGTTAAGCCCACGGACGACAGAAGAGCTGCCCCCGTGATCACGTAGCCAATCTGAGCGATGGAGGAGAATGCGAGAAGCCTCTTTATCTCCTTCTGAAGAATGGCACATCCAGAACCCAAAATCATGGTGATTATTCCCAAGACCAATAAGAATTTGCCCGTGGCAAAACTAGCCAGAATTGGGGAGCCAAAAACGGCATATATGGTTCGGATGATTCCGTAAGCTCCTGCCTTTATCATTATCCCTGAAAGCAGAGCAGAAGCGGGCGTCGGAGCAATGGGGTGAGCATCAGGAAGCCACACATGAACGGGAAACATCCCCGCCTTAACGGCGAATCCAAGGATGAAGCACCAAAAGATCAAACCGAAATAGGGACTTTGCCTCAAGGCAGTTAATCCAGCCTCAGTGAGTGTAGTCGTCCCACAAATTGCGTGTGTGGCAACGACAGCCAGAAGCAACACAAGCCCACCAATTATCCCCATGAATAAATATTTGAGACCAGCCTTCATGGCTTCTTCGGTTTCCTCGTGAATGATCAATATATAAGAGAGGATAGCCATGAGTTCGAAGAAAATGTAGAGGCTGAATAGATTACCGGTGAATACAATGCCCATCATCCCGCATAAGGAGAGTAGGGAGAAAATATTGAATCTGGTTTTTGCATGCTCTGGTTTCATATATTCGATGGCATATACAGAAGCCATGAACCATAGCAAAGAGGCGATAAAGCCCAAGAGGAAACCCAGAGAATCAACATATAAAGTTAGGGTCACCGGAAGAAGTGGATAAAATCTCCATTCCACGGTGTGCCCCTTGGCGATCGCCGGATAAATCAAGCACACCAGGAAAAATGTTATCCCGCAGATTATAGCCGTAAGGGTACATCCTCGCTCTTCAGAAACTTTCTTCGAGATATAGTAAACACCTATTGCTCCCAACGCTGGGACTATGATCGCAAGTAAAGCAAATACACCCAATCCAAATTCCCCCAAAAAAATTATCGATTAGATATTCTCATTCAATGACGTGCATGCGGCGAAGCGTGTTCATCGTGGGAAGATATCCCTTTACGAGCGGAAGCATGTCCTTCATGGGTGGAAACATGCTCCTCATGCTCCTCATGGCGCCCCAGAATCCCGTAAACGGTCACAAAAGCTCCCGCGAGGATCATGATACCGAATTTGAGAAAGCCCACACCTGGTGGTTCATGATATGCATGCATTGATGGATGATAATTTAAAGCGTAACAAATAAGTATCAAGAAAGTTAAAATGTAAGCTAGAACTAGACCTTCATGATGAGACCTCCCACGGGTTCGAATCTTTCGAACATAGGAAGTACTTAGTCCGAAAATAACTAATAGGAACCCCCATTGGAGGAAATAAACCAGAGGGGGACCATGATGCTCCTCGTGTTCTGCTTCATGTTCAGCTTCAGGTTTTGTGGTCTCCCTTTCAGCTTGAACCTCTTCCTGAGACTTTTCACGCGAAGCAGGTTTTTCGGTAGCGAGGACGGGAACTGAAAAACTAGTGATTAAAATCAAAACCAAACTTAGAATTAAAAGCCTTTTAATCATGTAATTTTCATTTCCCCCTAATGTGATTGCATTCGCTTCACAATTTTACTTTAAAAGAAGCCTTACAGCAACCCTGGATAAGGGCAAAGCCAGCCAGTGTATCATGGATCCAAAGCCGAGAAGCACGACACACATCGTTCCAACCATGATGGGTACGAGCATCGTCCAAGAGACGCTTTGAGTCTCGAGTTGAATCCTTCGCTCCTCCAAGTGGGTTTCTTCCCCCCTGGCATGAGCTTCTTTAAGAGCCTCAATTTCCTCCTTTGTTTTGCCGAAAAAGGCTGTATAAACTACGGGTAGCAAATAGGCTGCGCAGAGAAGAGAACTGATGAGTAACACCACAACGAAAATGGGTTTTCCCGCCTCAAATCCTCCCACACAAAGCATCCACTTACTTATAAATCCCGCCAATGGCGGACACCCCATCATACCCAGGGATGCTACGGCGAAGCAGGCCATGGTTATGGGAAGCACGTAACCGATACCCCGCATTTCACTTATATTCCTTTTTTTAACCCCTTTTATGATCACTCCAGAACACAGGAATAAAGTCGCCTTCATGAGGCCATGATTGGCGATGTGGACCATGCCCCCTATGGCACTGCTTGGTGTCAAGAGAATGGTTCCCAAAATGATATAAGACATCTGACCTATTGTGGAATAAGCGAGTCTACGTTTGAGATTATCTTGATCTAAAGCGATGATGGAGGCAATGATTATCGTGGCCGCAGCGACATAGGCGAGAATCGTCCCAAATCCCAATTGCTTCAAAAGTTGAGTGCCAAAGACATTGTAAATTACACGCATGATTCCATAGCAACCAGCGCAAACCAAGACACCGGAAAGTAATGCCGATGCGGGCGCGGGAGCGGCGGGGTGGGCGTCGGGGACCCATCCGTGGAGGGGCATAATAGCGGCTTTCACTCCGAAACCTACCACAAAAGAGGTAAATAAGATTATCAGCGTATTATAACCATGCTTTATGGAGAGTATTCCAGTTTTAGTGAGAGTCTGAGAGTTGGCTAAATAAAAGGTCAAAACAATTCCCAATAATATAAAGGTTCCGCCGACCAGCACATAAATTATATATTTTTTACCCGCTGCCAATGCTTCGGGGGTTTCTTCGTGGGCGATCACCGGATAAGAGCTGACTGAGAGCAATTCATAGAATATGAAGAGCGTGAGCAGATTACCCGCAAAGCCAATACCCATGGTCCAGGTCAGACAGAGTATCAAGAAGCCATAATACCTTGTGAGTGCATGTTCGCCTTTCATGTATCCCAAGGAAAAAACCGTGGCTAAAACCCAAAGCAAAGCCGCGGTGAGAGCGAATACTATGCTAAGTCCATCGACTCGGAAATGAAGCCAGATGCGAGGTGTCATGTGTAGGATGTAACATTTGTAAATAATTCCCTTTAGAGAACCAGGGAGCATCAAAAAAGAAAGAGAGAAAGCGAATAAAGTGGCGAAGACGGCAGTCCACTCCCTGAGCTTTTCCGATCTATTTCCGAAAGAAAGGATAATAACTGCGGAAAAGAAAGAGACCACTACAACGAGAACAGGGATAACCGAAATTACCCCGGCCATGATCTCACCCCCAAAATTTACCAACACCTTACCTAAGAAAAATCCCAACAGCCGTTTCCGCCAAGGAGACTGGCATACCTGGAACCATGGACAATGTCCCCAGGGCAATCACATAGATGGCACATATGATGCAAGGATAAAGCAAGAGCCAATGAGCTTCATCCATCCTTATATCTCCATCGGGAGGATTTCTGAAATAGGCTATATAGATTATGGGTAACCAATAGGCAGCATTTAGTAAAGCGCTTACGAGCATGACGACCACGAAGATTGGCCCCCCGGCTTCAAGTGATCCAAGGCACATATACCACTTACTTATGAATCCAGCCAAGAGTGGAATGCCTATGAAACCCAGAGAAGCAATGGAAAAGGTGGCCATGGTTATGGGCATTTTATGACCAATTCCCTCCATTTCACTTATATTCCTCTTGCCCGTTTTTCTCTCGATGGCACCGGCCACGAAGAACAAAGTTATCTTCTGAAAACCCTGATGGGCAATGTGAATTATGCTCGCAAGAGCTGCGGAGGGAGCGTGAAATGGAGCAAGGGATGCTCCAAGAATGATATACGACAATTGACTCACCGTTGAATACGCCAGCCTGCGTTTGAGATTATCCTGTAAGAGGGCGAGTATCGATCCACAAATGATGGTCACCACAGCCACCCAGGCGAGAACGAGACCCACACCCATTTGACTCACAAGAGCAACTCCAAAGACATTGTAGATAACGCGCAAGACTCCAAATACACCAGCTTTAACAACGGCGACTGCATGAAGCAAAGCGCTGACGGGGGTTGGAGCTACCATCGCCGTTGGCAACCAACTATGGAGGGGCATGATTGCGGCTTTCACCCCGAAACCCACGATGAAGGTAGCAAACAGGAGATACAAGATTTTTCCGTGCTTCTCTAGCGACAGTATTCCATTTTTGCTGAGTTCGGTGGTACCCGCAAGATAAAAGGTCATGACGATGGAAAGCAAGAGGAAGGCTCCCGCCGTAAGAGTATATACGAGATACTTTCTACCAGCTTTCATGGCTTCAGGGGTCTCCTCGTGAATTACCAGAGGATAAGTGGCTATGGTGAGCATTTCATAGAAAATGAACAGGGTGAAAAGATTCCCAGAGAAGGCTATTCCAACGGTGGTTGAGACACATAGAGCAAAAAAACCGAAGAATCTCACCTTGGCATGTTCTGGTTCCATATAGCCGATGGCGTAGACCGTGGTAACTATCCATAATGTGGAAGTTACCAAGGCGAAGAACAAACCCATGGGATCGACTCTGAAATAAACGGTTACCCCATGAGCGAAGGGTAAAAGTTTTGTATAAAAGATCACCCCTCTCAAAGCCGCTGGCAGCAGGGATAATACAATGATAAATTTTATTGTCGCGGCGCCCAAACTCCAGAATCTTCTTAAGAAAGTATTTGCACCCGTTAAAAAGATTAAAAGGGCACATAACATCGACACCGTTGGAGCTAAAAGTGGTCTCCAAGAAGCGATTTCCATTCTCGTAACCTCCTATCCTCGAAGTAAGGCGACGATCCAAGGTTTAACGTAACGCACTGGAAGATATGCTAAAGGCAATCCCATCATCAAACAGGCAAAAGCGAGTATCGTTACGGGTATGAGCATGGATAGAGGTGCCTCCTTTGCCTCTGCAATCTCTTTCCTCGTGGGCTCCCTGAAATAAGCGGCATTAACAATCTTGATATAGTAAGCAAATATGAATAGCGCTCCAAATAACAAAGCTGCGGCGAAGAGCGGTGCGTTTGCTTCCATAGCTCCCAAAGCGATGAACCATTTACAGATGAATCCATTGGTGGGAGGAATCCCTACAATGGAGATTATTCCTATGCTCATGGCCGCCATGGTGATGGGCATCCGTTTGGCTATGCCTCTCAAATCGGTGAGCTTTCTGAAGCCCGTTTGATGGATTATGGCTCCCGCGGTTAAGAATAGTGAAACCTTTATGATGGCATGATTGAATATGTGCACTACGCCTCCACGCAAGCCATCGAAGGAGGCGAGACCTATGCCCAAAACGATGTAGCCAATGTTTGATATGGTGGAATAAGCAAGCATCATTTTGATATCATCCTGGAAAAAGGCGAAGAATGCCCCCATGACGATGGAGATTGTCCCTAACCAGGCCAGGATCGTGGTGATGGGGGTGAGATCTAAAACCCCTCCGGTGAGTCTGTACACCTGGAAAACTCTCAATATTCCCAAAAGTCCCGTCTTCACCACCAATCCGGAAAGGATGGCACTAACGGGACATGGGGCAATGGCATGAGCATCCGGTAGCCAGATGTGTGTGGGAAATAAAGCCGCCTTGACGCAGAAACCCACGATGAATAGGGCAAAGGCTACAGCGGCGACCCTCAAAGAATGGACTTCAGGAAGCCTCAATGCCATATCGCGCATATTCAAAGTACCCGTTATGGAATAAACGAAACCGATGGCTAGAAGAATGGAGAGCGAGGATACCGCTCCAACGAGTAAGTATTTAAATGCCGCCATTTCCGCGATTTTCTCGCCACCGATTGCCACCAGAGCATAGGCACTCAGCGATAAGATCTCAGTGAATACGAAGAGGTTAAACATGTCTCCAGTGACCACGAAACCAAGCATTCCAGCGACATTCAGGAGAACAAGCGTATAATAGGTGGAGACCTTCTCCGCGGGGAGCTTTTTCTCTATATATTTTTTAGAAAATATGAGAATGAGAAGGCCAAGGACTGTAATTAGCAGAGAGCTGGCACTGAGCTCATCGAAGTATATTTCTATACCAAAGGGTGGTTTCCATCCACCTAGGTGATAGCTTACGGGTCCAATGAAATAGACCTTGGCGACCAAGTAAGCAGACATGATCATAGAAAGAAAAACGGCAAAAGTGGCAAAGGGCATGCATGCTTTCCTCCGCGACATGCCGATTATCGGATTTATTGCGGCAGCTGCCAAGGGGACTACCACAACTAAAATTGGGAAATGATGTGCGATGCCCATTTTTTACTCCATTTTTTTAAGCTTATCCGCCTCTAAGGTCCCGCAATGCTCGTAGATTTTAATCATCAAGGATAAAGCCAAAGCAGTGGTGCTCACCGCGACCACAATTCCAGTTAGAATTAGAGCTTGGGGGAGAGGATTCACAAAGGGACCTTTGATCGCTCCCATCATAATCGGTGCCTTTCCTCCCCTCACGGCACCAAGGGAAATAAAAAATAAAAATACCGATGTCTCCATGATGTTTAATCCTATGAACTTCTTTATCAGATTGGACTTCATGGTCACGGTGTATAGACCGATGAGAAAAAGGGTTATGGATACCACGTAATTGAAATTAGTTATAAGTTTTTCGATAACTTGAGAAATCACGTTCTCTCCTCCCTATGCATTGAGAAGAATATGGAGGTGAATATGGCGCCTCCCCCGACTCCGATGCCTACCTCGAGCAAATCCAGCATCACTTTCGCTAAGAAGTGCTGATAATGCGGTGATAGGCCCGGGAGCATGAATGTCAGAAAATTTACTCCCGAAAGCAATCCTATGAGTCCAACGATGAAAAAGGTAAACGGGGCAATGCCTTCAATGGAAACTCTTAAGCTTAGTGGAATCCTTCTCATGCCAACCAGTAGACCGAATACTAAAGCGTAAATGATGAAAGCCGCAGCCATTATTGTTCCCCCTTGAAAACCGCCTCCGGGAGAAATGGTGCCAAAAGCTATGATATAAATCGCAAATAGCAGGATGAATGGAAAGATGATCCGGAGTATGGTGTAGACGATCAAGCTCGATTTGACGGGGGAGACATCCATCACGGAAAAACTGGTTTTTCGTTTCTCCCTCGTGAGAAGAGCTAGCACGCCACAAAGGGCGGTGAATATCACCGTAACCTCACCCATGGTGTCATATCCTCTATAGTTAAGCACGATAGTGGTGACGATATTTAGGCAAGCGGCCTCTTCTTTTCCCCTTTCAAGATAGCGTTTAGTAACTTCATAATCATTGGTGGGATTCTTTAAGCTGCCCATAGGGGGGATGTCCACCACGGCTGAAAGCAACATCACCCAGAATACGAGCAAGCATATGAGCATTAAAACCCATTTCATTGGGAACCTTCTCATTCTTCCCTCCGGGTGGTCTTGCTTATGGTCACAATGAACAAAACCGTGGTCACTCCAGCTCCCACGGCGGCTTCAGTGAGAGCGATATCCGGAGCACCCAGCTGTTGCCAAACTATGCACATGATGAGACTATATCCGGAGAAGATGAGCGCTGCCGCCAGTAGATCCCTCGTGCGAACCACGGCCAACGCCGTGGCAATTAAGAATAGTAAAAGCAAGACATCCAATCTCCAAATCATTCCGCTTTTGCCTCCTTCTCGGTCTCTTCAATTAAGGGAGGTGGTGCTACCTTCCTCCAAGGTCGAAGACCACGTCTGAATGCAGCTCTGGCAATGGCGTGACCCATGGTCGGGCTGGTTATTAACACCAAAGCGAAAAGAACCAATATCTTGAGGGCATCGAAGGAAAATTTTTCATATATTGCCAGTCCGAGCAAGATCGAGCACGCCCCCAGGGTGTCACATTTGGTAGCGGCATGGGTTCGGCAGTAAAAATCGGGTAAGCGCAATATGCCTACCGTTCCAACGATGAAAAAGAATATTCCTATAACTGCAAAAATCATGGCGATTATGCGGGTGATTATCTCTATAATCTCAATCACGCTCCCAATCACCCCTTATCTTGCCAGTCTCCAGGTATCTTGCCGCTGCGGTGGTAATGATGAAGTTCAACAGTCCATAAACCAGAGCCACGTCCAAATACATCGCCTGACGGAATATGTAGGCTATGAGTACCAAAATTACCAGGGTTTTAGTACCCACGATGTTCACAGCGAGGATCCTATCAGGTACAGTTGGACCTCGAAATGCCCTGTACAGACAAAGAAAGGCATTGGCTATTAAAATTATTCCAACATATAGGTAAAATGTGCTCACCTTTCTTTCTCCTCATATACCCCAATGACGTGCTCCTGAAGATCCCAACCAAAGATGCTCTCGGCATGCTCTTCGGCGAGGCAATGAATGAAAAAGGTGTTATCCTGAATGTCAACGGTTAGCGTACCTGGAGTAAGCGTTATAGAATTAGCCATGGTAATTTGGGCAAGATGGGAATCCAAGGGAAATTTGAATCTTATGATTATGGGACTTATTGGCAATCTGGGGTCGAGAACCCTCTCCGCCACATCGATGTTTGCTTTGATGATTTGTGTAATCAAATAGGGAACGTAAAGGATAAAGCGCCCAAACTGCTTCCTTGACATCTTGATTGTTTCCATATGACCAGCTAATAGCCCTCGGCAGAGAATGGCAACAAAAAAGGACAAAATAAGACCGATTATTAAAATGGCAACTTTGAAACTCGCCGTAAGAATGATCCAAAAGATCCACAGCGAAAAAATTAAAATGAGGGTCTTTTTATCCATATTCCTTCCCTGGTTTTAGTGAATTTTTTCTCAAAACCACAAAAAAAATCCCCCAAAATTCAAAACCTAAGGGTTAT
>JBFMAG010000033.1 GCA_040755895.1 Actinomycetota bacterium
GCTTTGGCTTTCGCCAAGCAATATGGTCACGAGGTCACAAAGAGGGAAGGACAAAGGGTGAGGTGCGAGGCTTATTGCAACGCCGCTCGATTTTGCCATCAATATAGGGTTTATAAAGAACGGGTGGCGCATGGTTAAAAATGAATCGAAGCCCCTTTTCATCTGCGACATCTGCGGTTTCTCAAGCGAGAACCACGAGGACATCTTGAAACACTTGATCGATTGGCACGATGTCCAACCCGAGCTCAAGGGCTTTATGGATCAAAGCGAGGATCATATAACCATAATTGAGATTGAAGGGGGTGAGAAAGGATGAAGGACTTAAGAAATGACCCTCAAGCCATCTCCCAAGTCCCTGCAACCAAAGTTTATCAGAAGGAGAAAGAAATGGCAAAGACTCCGATGCTTTCCCATTTCAAAGATTTGGTGGGAAATGATTTAGTGATGATCTATGGACCGACACGAGCCGGGAAATCCAGCCTGGCCAGAGAAATTGCAAAAGAGGTCCTTAAAAATGGGGGCAAGGTTTTTTATCTGGATACTGAAGGGTCGCTGGATTTAATGGATCGAAAGGAATTGGGACAATCATATCGTTATACCCCACTCTTTGAGGAAATCGAAAATATCGTCCGAAGACTGCCCGAACTTGATGTATTCATATTGGATTCCGTGGGCCTTCCAATATTGGGGAAATATGCCCGGGCTAATTTCAAACAAAGAGGGGAAGCCATGCTCTCCATGCACGCCCTGCTTGCGGATATCAAGGATTGGGCCCACAAGAAACAAGCCATCGCCATAGTCATCAATCAAGACAAATCGACCATCTCCCGGGAAGAGACGGAATCCGGCGAGGAGATACTGGAGCCTTTCGGGGGCAAGGGGGCCTATTTTGTCAAGGAAATCCTCCGACTGATTCCCGTAAGAAGGGATAGAAATATCACCCGTTCGCTTCTTCTGGCTCATGATTGCCGGAAACTGGGACGGGGCGCGCCCGTGGCGGAAATATCCATCACCGCCGATAGATTCGATTTCTCCTGGAAACTTAAGGAAAGGGAAGCTCCCATCGGGATACCGGAAAGCTCTTTTAAGGATTTTGAAATCCTGATAAACGAAGCCTCTACCGATGCGGATTTGGATAAAGTCAAAAACCAAATTCCGTGGGATTCGCTTTCGCCCGAACAAAAGAAAACGCTTTCAGATCTGGGCAAAGAAAAAAGAAGACAGATTAGAGAAGGAAAGACTAAGGAGGCCCCATTTTAGGGGTGGAAAATGAGAACCTTCATTGAAGAAAAAGCTCAAAGATTGCTCAACGAAAAAAACATAGAGCTATTGGAAAGTGGGCCGGGCAAAAGGAGAAAATTCAGAATAAAGGGAGACAACGATTCTTATCTTATTTTTCTTTGGTCTGATAATACCCATTATTGTAACTGTCCGGCAAGGATCGAAGAGTGTAGCCATATAAAAGCCGCAAAAATGTACCGGCCGCCCATCATCTTCCGCTTGAAAATTTTGGTTAAAAGAATCTGGAGGAGAAGATGAGAACAAAATCCGACCAACTGGTGATAGAGCGATGTGCCGGGTGCCTGAGGGTAACCGATGAGGGCTATTGCTCCGTCTGCAAATATCCCGAAGTTGCCTGGATGCACGAAAGCGGCGAGTGCCCGGGGTTCGTGGATGACGAGGAGACTTTGAGAATGAGCGAGCCATATTCCCAAGAGGAAACCACCGAAGAAGAGCGAGCCAAACTTAGTAGAGGAAACCGGGGATAATTGAGCGAAAGCCGGGTTTGGTTAAGGAGCCCAACAAGGGATGAGCGAGCCAATTGATCGGTGAGAAACCCGGTGCCGGATGAGCGGAGCCAGAGATTGAAGAGGGAAACCAACGGTATGGAGCGAGCCAGTGGTCGAAGAGGAAACCAACTGAAAGGAGCGAACAAAGGAATGTATTTCCTCACAAGGCAGGTAGACTACATCCAGAAAGTGAGACTCTCCGCCGAGCTCAGGCTGATTTCGCTTGGGAAGCAAAGGATAGAAAACTTCGTTGAGGAGGCCGAGGCCCGGCGGATGAAGTTGGTCGACCTGGCCAAGGAGAAAAGGGTGGACGAGGAGACCATACACATCCATGAGAGCCTCCTTTCCCTGGAGAGATACATCGAGGATGCCTTGAGGAGAGGGATCCCCTCCCATCCAGCCTATGACTGGTTTTCGAAGGTCAAGGGCGTGGGGGACCTAAACATCGCCAAGATAGTGCCCTTCATAGACATCAGGGAAGCGGACACGATATCCTCGCTCTGGCGGTACTGCGGCTTCGGGGTGGACTCGGAAGGAAAAGCCGAGAAAAGAAAGCCTGGAGAGAAGGTGCATTACAACACGATCCTCAAACCCATGTGCATAAGGCTCGCCATGTCCCTCATGCGGGCCAGGGGAAAATTCTATGAGTATTTTCTGAAGGAAAGGGTAAGACTCGTGGAAAGGTTCGAGTCCCAGGGAGTAAAGATAGTCCCCGCCGAACGTCTGCCCAAAGAGGGGAAAAAGAAAGTCGAAAAGGATGGCTACATCTCCGAGGGCCACGTGAAGAACATGGCCTTAAGGAAGATGATAAAGGCCTTCCTCGCCTGCCTTTGGCTGGAGTGGAGAAGGGCCGAGAATCTTCCCACACCCAAGCCTTACCCCATAGACATCTTGGGGCACACAAACGAGTTTTCACCGGAGGACTTCATCGAGGAAAACCAATCAGGAAGCCCAGATAAAAAAGAGGGGAGCCGGAAGCGAAGGAGAAACCCTACGATAAAAGAGCGAGCCAGGCCAGGACGAGGAGTCCAACATATAAAGGCAATGAGGTTCAAAAATGGAGGGGGAGAAAAATGGCACGCAGAAGGATGATGGATCCGAATTTTTGGGGAAACGAAAAGGTGGCAAAATGGAACTTTCGGCAACGATTGCTCTTTCTTGGACTCGTTTCAAACGCGGATGATGAAGGAAGGTTGACCGGACATCCCGATTTCCTTCGTGGTACGATCTTTCCATACGACAATGTCAAGCAAACCACGATCGCACGAGATTTGGAGCAGCTTCGTTTGAGCGGTTCAATAATTCTCTATAAGAACTCTAACCGTTCATACATCCAGATCACGAATTGGCACAAATACCAGCGGATTAATAGACCAAAGCCCTCAAAAATTCCCCCCCCGAATCATGAAAATTTCAAGAATCATTCCGAGACTCGTCACGAAAAAAACATGATCGATTCAGAAAATTTGAAAAAAAATTCATGCCTAAAAAGAAAAGAAAGGAAAGAAAAAGAAGGGGAAAAAGAAAAAGAATTCCGCATAGCGGACCGAAGAAATGAATCGGTCACAGAAGCCTTCGGATTTGAGGTATCCACTCAGACGCTTTTGGCCGAGTTCATCTCCTCCTGCAGGGAAAGACCGCCGAAAAGATTCATCGGCCACCTATCCAGGGAGATCAAGTGTGCCCTGCAGGAAAGGGCGCCCCCCGTGGTCTTGAGGCGGGCGCTCCAGAAGCTGCGAAGAAAGGGCCTAAGTCCGGCGACCCTTCCCTCGCTGATCTTCGAGATCCAGAACAGGGAGGAAGATGTGCCCAAGGCCTGGCACCACCTTCGGAGGTATCTGCAATGACTAAGGAGGATGTGGC
>JBFMAG010000034.1 GCA_040755895.1 Actinomycetota bacterium
CTAGAATCTTGAAGGAGAATATGCGAGCCATTGACATAGCAGCAAGATATGGGGGAGAAGAGTTTGTGGCAATCCTCCCCGAAACCAATAAAAAGGGCGCCCTCACTTTAGCTGAGAGAATTCGGAAGAGGGTGGAGAAGGAGAGCTTTGAGGGCAATAAGCAACAGCCCACAGTTAACAAGACAGTTAGCTTAGGTGTGGCAACTTATCCTATAGATGCTACCACTCAACCAAAATTAATTGAGAAAGCGGATCAAGCGTTGTATCGGGCGAAACGGGGGGAAGGAATAGGGTAGTAGGAAGCTGATGAATTCTTCTCCCCCTAGGAGTTGCTGATCCACAACCTCGTAGAATTCCCTTCCATGTTCCATCTTCCTTTCCTCAAGGACGAATTGCAAATACAATTCTTTAGCTCTTCTTTTACTTCTGGAAAACATTGGGAAGATCTTATCTACTTCAACAAATTTCATTTTCTTTTTGCCTAAATAAGCAAGATGGCTGCTCCACGGGTATTCGCTGGGGCTGTCAATTTATTTTTGACCGTTAAAGCTTTTTTGCGCTCTGACGATAAATAGAGTGTGCACGTTATTGACTCAAAAGGGGCAATCATTGATGCGAGCCGCCAAAGCACATGCCAAAAAATCTGAAGTAGATTTGGATGAGCTATTTTCGGAGTTTAAAGCCACAGGGAATCCAGAGATCGTGGAGGAAATAATTCGAAGGTATTTAAATTTGGTGCCCTTCATCGCCCGAAAATATGCTACCGAGAGCGAGTCTCTCGAGGATCTTATACAGGTAGGATACGTAGGTTTGATAAATGCGGTAAATGATTTTGATCCCAAGCGTGGGGTCAAATTCTCCACTTATGCCACCCACAAGATTTCCGGCGAAATAAGACATTACCTCAGGGATAAATCGTCACTGATGCGCGAGCCCCGTTGGGCTCAAAGCTTAAACTGGCAAATAAATCAGGCCATTGAGATCCTTTCCCAACGTCTCCACCGCCTTCCCACGGTAAGTGAGATTGCGAGGGAAGTGGGCATAACCGAGGATAAACTCTTGAATGCCCTTAAAACCAGGCATTTTCGCCAACCAATGGAATTTCCACCCATCTTTGACTCTAAGGACAGTGAATTTCTCATAGATCAGATAAGATCCCGTCTCCACATCGATCGAGATTTCCCCATCGAGGATAAGATAGTCCTCTTTGACGCCCTGATGCAATTAAGTGAGCTCAAGCGAAAGATCATCTACCTCTTCTTCTTCGAGGACTTAACCCAAAGCCAGATCGCCAAAAGGATTGGAGTTTCCCAACGCCACGTCTCGCGCCTGCTTCAAAGTTCCCTCTCGAAGCTCAAGTCGGTGGTCGAGAGTCGATAGTTATAGGAGGTTAGCAAGGAATCGAAGAGAAAATCGGGCAAGCCCTTGATTCTTTGAAGCTAAACCAATGCCCAGGTTCATGAGAGGAGGTTTGCTTATCCACTTTATAAAGGTGGTGCCCACGCGAAAGTAAAGGGCATACCTGCGGTGAAGCAAATCTTTATATTTGGATAAAGCCTTTGAATCGCCCGATCTCAAGACCTCATCGATTACCTCTGCGGCTAACTTCCCACTTTCGAGGGCATATGTTACTCCTTCTCCCGTGAAGGGATTCACCAGACTCGCTGCATCTCCGACCAGCAAGACTCCACTGGCAACGGCTTCGGAAGCCATCCCTCCACGAAGAACATCGCCTTTGGGCGAATCTAGGGGTATTGCCTTGGTCAATTTCTTTCGTGCGTGAGCACTATTGTGTATGAAGTTGGAGAGAACTTGAGGGAGATTTAATTGGTATTTCTTTACATCGTCGATAAGAGCACCGACGCCAACATTGGCTATCCCGTTGCCTGCAGGGAATATCCAACCGAAGGCGGGCAGGATGCAATCCTCGCCGTAGATTTCCATGAAATCATCATCTTCTATGCCTTGATAATATGCCCTTATGGCTATACCGATGCTTCGGGGTTTTCTTTTCAGAAGTCCCAGGATTCTCCCCACCCTTGAATGTGCACCGTCGGCGGCGATGACGAATGGGGAATAAATCTTTAAGTGCTTTCCATCGCGTTTTGCTCTAACTCCTATGACTTTACCATTTTCAAGTAACGGTTCGATGACCAGGCAATTATCCCAAAATTCGGCTCCGGCGCGGATGGCATGCCTGCGTAAGATATCATCCAATTCTATTCTGGGAATGATGAAGCCATAGCGGGGATATTTTTTCACAGGAGGCCAATTTGCTTCTATGCAACCACCTTTGGTGGCAAATATCCTTACGCCCCTAGTTCTTTTGAATTTCCCCTCGATTTCGGGGAGCAATCCCATATCTTTTAGAATCCCCACCGCTCGGGGGGAGATACCATCACCACAAGCCTTATCCCGAGGAAATCGGCATTTATCCACGAATAAAACCTTGTGACCGAGTTTGGAGAGGTAATATGCAGCTGAGGAACCACCAGGTCCTGCGCCTACGATGGCGACCTCAAAATCCATGAGTCCACCCTCTCAAAGTGGAAAGCGAGTGATTTTGAGTGATTTTAAATGATTGTAGTTTATCATATTTTCAGGCGTGTTAAAACTGTCACGTGAGCTAAAGGATGTTCGAGTTTTATATCGAATTAAAGGGTGAAATGATAAAAATTTTGGCCGATTTAGAGAGGGACATAAGGGTAGTCAAAAGGGAATTTGAGAGGGAGGTCAGTCTGCCCGACAAGTTAGTTGCGACTTCCGCAGGCCATAACCTTTTTAAAGGGCAGGGCAGATCCAACCGGCGATTCATTTTAACTCCCCTATTACTGATCTCCGCAAAATTCGGGCGGTATAATTTTCGAAAGCTTAAACCCGTTGCTGTTGCTCTGGAGCTATTGGATTTAGCCGTCGGAAGGCACTATGCGGGTACCAATATAGGTGAGCGACGAGCCCAACCCGAAACCCGAAACCGGAAACCCGAAAATAATTTGGCTCTAATATGTGGTGATTACTATTATGCTAAAGCCTTGACTTTGGTCTCCTCACTGGGCGATAGCCAAGTTATAAGAATTTTAGCTGAGGCCATCGCGAACATCGCTGAGGGGGAAGCCCTCCCTGGCTGGCCCATTGGACGGGGTGAGCATCTTCCCGACGATAAATCCCAATCTCGCCTGAGGGGAGTCAGGGATTGGGAGAAATTTTATGAGAAGCTCAGGAAAAAGGCTTCCCTTTATGTTGCCTCTTGTCGCTTGGGGGCGTTGCTCGCCGAATGTAGTGAAGAAATGATAGTGGCTTTTTCCCATTTCGGTCAAAATGCTGGATTAGTTTGCGAACTTGTTAAAGAGATGTATCGAGTTCCCGAGGGAGAGGGTTTGAGGCTCATGGAGGAAGCGAGATCCTTCTGTGAGCGAGCCAAGGAATTCTTAAGGGTTCTTCCCGATAATCCATATCGTGACTTTCTCCATCATGTAATTGATACATTCCTTGTTTGAAATGCAATTTTAAAGTAGACTATCTATTGAAAATATTGAAAAAGAGCATTTTGAGACGCTTGACTGCCGGGGATGGAAAGTTGCAGTGCTTTGTGTGTGGCGTGGATAATCCAAAGAATAGGCGGTACTGTTTTGTCTGTGGTAACCAGCTTTCACCGGAAGTAACCATACTACATGAGGATACAGAAGTATCTCAAAAATCCGAAATGGTAAAAAGGCACGGTGAATCTGGGGAGAAACCTCCAGAAGTAAAGGAAAAACCCAATACTCAGGTGGTTCGGCCCAAGGGATATATGCTTCGGTGGTTTTTCTTCTATTTCCTTTTAGGTCTTTTGGTTGTTCTCTTTCTCGTTCTTCTCTGGTTGCTCTTTCAATTTTAATTACGTCTGTCCGTGGGATGAGCAGAGGAAGGTAGCTCTATCACCCAGTGTCGTGTTCCGACTCCATTTAGTCTCTCTTTTAAAGGTGAATTATTTGTATTAAAATCTAAAACTAGTGATTATTTTCACTTGATTTCGAGGGGATAAAATCCATATGGCAAAACCGGATTTAATTTTACTTCATGCGCCTAGTGTCTATGATTTTCGGAAAATGCCCATTATGTATGGACCAGTAAGTGATGTAATACCATCGGGTCCGATTTTTGAAATGTATCCCATTGGCTTCGCTACCATAGCTGAATATCTGGAGAGAAGTGGTTTATCCGTCCGGATAATAAATATAGCGGTAAGGATGATGAAGAGCCCTCGTTTTGATGTTGAGAAACTGATAAGGTCCCTCGATGCTCAAGCTTTCGGAATAGATCTTCACTGGCTCCCTCACGCCCATGGAAGTTTGGAAATAGCAAAAATCATCAAGAAGTACCATCCACATACTCCAGTTATCTTTGGAGGTTTTTCCGCCACCTATTTTCATGAAGAGCTCATTCGCTATCCTCAAGTTGATTTCGTGGTTAGGGGGGATTCCACGGAGGAACCCTTACGTTTACTCATTGAATGCATTAAGAATGGAGGAAATCCCGAAGTCATCCCCAATTTAACCTGGAAGGATCTGGCGGGAAATACAAGGATGAACCCCATCACCTGCGTCCCGGATAATATCAATTACATAAGTCTAGATTATGGTCACATAATGCGTTCGGTGGTGAAGTATCAAGATTTAATAGGTCACATACCCTTCGAAAATTGGCTAAAGTATCCCATAACGGCTGCACTTACTTGTAGAGGTTGCACCAAAAATTGTGTAACCTGTGGTGGCTCCGCAACCACTTTCAGAAAAATTTTCAGGCGAAATCGGGCAGCTTTTAGAGATCCGGAACTCCTGGCTCAAGATATTGAAAGTATTCAGAGGCATCTCAAGGGACCCATTTTTGTTGTGGGGGACGTACGGCAGGCGGGTGACGATTATGCCCACAAGTTTCTATCTGAGCTGAAAAAGCGCAGGATAACAAATCGAGTTGCCTTTGAGTTTTTCACTCCACCTCCAGAGGATTTCTTGGCAAGCCTAAAAGAGGCCTTACCACACTACAGCGTCGAGATTTCCATGGAATCCCACGATGAAGAGGTGCGAAGAGCTATTGGAAAAATCTACTCCAATGAGGCTGTGGAGGCGAGTATCAAATATGCTTTGAATAATGGCTGTGAAAGATTCGATCTTTATTTTATGACTGGCTTGCCAAAGCAAACCGCTCAATCTGTTTTGGACACGGTCGAATACTGCGATCAGCTTTATGGGAAACTCGATGGAGATAAGAGATTGCTCCTGTTCATCTCCCCCATGGCTCCCTTCCTTGATCCGGGAAGTCAAATCTTTGAAAATCCAGATTCCTATGGATACAGTCTCTCCTGCAAAACGCTTGAGGAGCACAGACAAGCTCTAACTCGGCCAAGTTGGAAGTACATTCTCAATTACGAAACCCAGTGGATGACCCGGAATGAGCAGGTTGAAAGCACCTATCAAGCCGCTTTGGGGTTAAACAGATTAAAGGCGGAATACGGAGCCGTGGATTTTAAAACCGCGCAGGAGACCGAGGTCAGGATTTTAAGGGCACAAGAGGTTATAAAGAAAATAGATGACATCGTGTCCATTGAAGACGAAGTGGTCAGAGAGAGAAGGTTGCGAGAATTAAAGGGAGAAGAATTAGTTAGTGTTTCGACCGTGTGCGAGAAGAGGGAATTGGAATGGCCCACTCAGATATTCAATTTCCGCGCATTAAATATAATTCGAACCCTCTCTGTGCCGAAGTTTGCGAGAGCCAATCCTTCCTCCCATGCGAAGAATAAATAAAATGGGGGTGAGTGAAGTCAAGAGCCATAATATCAGTATATCCCCAAAAATTAAAAAAGACCTTAAAAGGGTGGAGGAGAAACTGACCCAAATAGTTTCCTCTGGAGATGGGCGGTTGGCTCAATCTTCGCTCGTTATCCTGGAGGCTGGGGGAAAGAGACTTCGACCAGCCTTGGTACTCATTTCGGGTGCGATGAGACACTACGATCTCGAGAAACTTATGCCAGCGGCCATTGCCGTGGAACTCATTCACATGGCCTCCCTCGTCCACGATGACATTGTGGATGGTGCTGAGACGAGGAGAGGCATGCCCACCATAAATTTTACCTGGGGATCTCATATCGCTACGGCTACGGGGGATTTTTTGTTCGCTACTGCCTTCGTTCTCCTCTCAAAACTCGATAATTCGCGGGCAGTGGATATCATGTCTCAAACCGCCTTGGATTTAAGCTTGGGGGAATTACAGCAGGTGGAGACGGCCCACAGCCTCGCTCAAACCATCGATGATTATTTGACGGTGATAAGGAATAAGACCGCCACCCTCTTTTCAGCCTCTTGCCAGCTTGGAGGATTGATCTCGGGAGCGAGCGAGGAGGATAGCGAGGCTTTAAAAATCTATGGGGAGAACCTTGGAATGGCTTTTCAGATATATGATGATTTGCTCGATCTATCGGGTGAGAAGGAGTCCCTGGGAAAGCCCATTGGGGCTGACTTACGAGACGGGACGCTCACTATGCCTATCCTTTTTGCTTTGGAGGAAACGGAACTTAACTCACATTTGTGCCGGGTCATTGAGGGCAGGAATTCAACCGAGGATGAAATAAAGGAAGCCATCCAAATTATCCGAGGCACAAAAGCTTTGCTTCGCACCAGAGAAGAAGCCAACACGTACGTCAAGAAAGCCATAGATGCTCTCTCTTCAATATCCAGCGAAGAGACGCGAAGGAATCTATTATCCATTGGATACTTTGTGGTTGATAGGTACCATTGATACAGGATTAAGGATTAAGGATTAAGGATTAAAGAACGGGTTTGGTTAGTGGTTAGCTTAATCCTTATAGCTTACAGCTTCAAGTTATTGGTACAATAAAATAAACTGTGAACTGTGAACCTTGAACCAATTAAAGGTGAATGAGATGTTATTGGCGGCAAAGTGGGTTTTACCCATCACCAGCGATCCCATCGAAAATGGGGCCATTTTGGTATCCAAGGATAAAATAAAGGCTGTCGGTCGTAAAAGGGATTTGATAAAGACTTGTCCAAAGGAGACCGTTATCGACTTCGATAAAGGCATACTTTTACCTGGCTTTGTCGATACCCACACCCACTTGGAGTACAGCGTCTTTCGAGGCGTGTGTGACGATTTACCCTTTGCTCTTTGGAAGATACAGGTCACCAAGAAGAGCAAAAAACTCCTGGATTCGGATTGGATATCATCGGCCCAATTGGGAGCTTTGGAGGCCATTCAATCCGGGATCACCTGCATCGCGGATATATCATCCACGGGGGCGAGCCTTTCCGCTGCGTTACTGGCTGGGCTTCGAGGTGTCGTCTTCTGTGAGGTTTCCGGGATGGATTATTCCAAGATCGATGAGGTAGTATCCTGTGCCCGGCGAAATGTCCATTCATGGCTGGAACAATCCCAAAATAGTCATCTTAAGATAGGTGTTTCTCCCTTTGGGGTCTATACCGTTGCTCCTCCACTTTTCAAGGCGGTAAGTGATTGGGCCGGAGAAGAAGATATCCCCCTCTGCCTGCACCTTGCGGGATCTCCCGATGAATGTTCCTTTATAATGTATGGTTCAAGTTTACTGGCTACGACGTATCGGGATTTGATGGGGTGGAGCGATCTTTTATGGCAACCCATGGGGGTAAGTCCCGTTAAATACGTAGAGCAGTGGGATGTCTTTGAGGGAGAGGTCATCGCCGTCCACTGCATTCACGTGAGTGAGAGTGATATCGATATTTTGAGGAAGTACGATGTGGCTATCGCTCATTGCCCAAAGTGCAGTGCAAAGCTGGGGATGGGAATCGCTCCCTTAAGGGATTTTATACGTTGTGGTTTGAGAGTGGGCATAGGCACGGATAGCCCCGCCAGCAATAATACCATGGATATATTCGATGAAATGAGAACGGGTTTGCTCTTGCAGAGGGCGGCATCCGAATCCGTGGAAGGCTTTTCAGCAGAACAATTCGTCAGGATGGCCACCCTGGGTGGAGCCGAAGTTCTGAAGATGAAGGGAGAAATCGGCTCCCTGGAGGAGGGCAAGCAAGCGGATATAATCGCTGTGGACATCTCCCACAGCCACCAAATTCCGGTAAATGATCCATATTCAGCTCTAGTGTACACGACAAATCAGGAAAATGTAATTTTTACCATGGTCGGCGGCAAAGTTTTATATGAGAAGAATGGATATTCCGTACTAGATCAAGAGGAGATTTTGGCACGTACTGAACCAATACGAAGGAGACTCAAAGGACGCTCCTCAAAATCCAGGGGGTATGGCAAGTATGCAGGAAGTGGGCACGGTAGTAGAGGTAAGAGATGATCTGGCCATTGTCGAGGTTGAGCGCTCGCCAGCGTGTGAAAGATGTGGGGTTTGTCACCACATGCTGGGCACAAATAAAATGGTTGCCGAAGCAAGGAACGATGCCCAAGCGAAGGTAGGAGAAAAAGTAAATCTGGAAATTGAATCCAAAATCTTCCTCACTATGGCTTTCGTTCTTTATATCGTCCCCGTGGTCTTTCTAATAATAGGGTACTTTATCGGGAGTACCTTGGTCGCCTTCCTTCAAAAGCCCACCTATTCGCAAGAGGTTGGTATACTTTCTGGCTTCATCTTTTTGGGTTTTTCCTATCTGATCATCCGGATGATTGATAGACGAGCGGCGTTGAGCAAGCAACTCCGACCCGTGGTTACAGAGGTAGTTAAAGGTTCTAGGTTAAAGGTTCGAGGTTAATTTATTTTCGGTGAACTGTGAACTGTGGACTGTGAACAATTGGAGGCAGCAATCAATGTTATTAAATAAGAGACAAGCCTCTTTTGTGATAAAGTTGATTGCGCTGATCGTTGCCTTAGCCTTTATATTCTCCATCATCGCCTGGATGCTGCCCTATCTTCAAAATCCTTGAGGCATCCAAAGGGTTCCAACTGCCGCCGATTTTTAAATTAGTGAAATAGCACCGTTCTTCTCACCGCGTAGGTGATAAGTGGGTAATTGGTTATTGTTACTCGATGATTAATATATCAAATCGATCTTCAGGTGCTATAATTTTCTTAAGGCGAAGTGCCTGAGTTCTGGGAAGGTGATAAAGATGCGTGCGATTTGGAAGGGTGCCATAAGTTTTGGGCTCGTGACCATCCCTGTGAAATTGTATAAGGCGACAGCGAGAAAAAGTCTGAAATTTAATTATCTCCACAGACAATGTAAGACTCCACTAGAGTACATTCGAAGATGTCCTAGATGCGAAGTGGATGTACCCTGGGAGGATACCGTGCGAGGTTACGAGTATGAGAGGGGCAAATATGTTGTTTTGTACGATGAAGATTTTGCGGCCATTCCCTTGGAACTCACCAAAACCGTGGAAATTGTAGACTTTGTACACTTAGAAGAAATAGACCCCATCTATTTCGACAAATCCTATTATCTCATTCCGGAGGAGACGAGTTTAAGGGCGTATAATCTCCTTCGGGAAGCCATGGAGAGAAAGAGGATGGTTGCCGTGGCCAGGGTGGTTGTTCGGGATAAACAACATCTGGCAGCGGTTAGAGCTAAGAATAAGGTGTTGATCCTTGAAACCATGTTTTATCCCGATGAGATAAGATCGGAAAGCGTCTTCCCTGAACTCCGAAAAGAAATTAGGTCCCATGAAAAGGAGCTTCAAATGGCGAAAAGTCTGATCACCAACTTAGCTGCGGAGTTCGATCCCAATAAATATACCGATGAGTACAGGAAAGCACTCCTTGATATAGTGAGGCAAAAGATTGAAGGAAAAGAGGTGGCAATCCCCGTCGTCCCCGAGGAGGAAAAGGTGATAAGTTTGATGGAAGCCCTTAGGGAGAGTATCGAGAGAACCCGCCTACAAGGCAAAGCAACAAGCGGGCAGGCCAAGGGGAAGAAGAAAAAGGCTGAGAGCCTTGGGGGATGAACGTGTTTACTGACCGTCGTGAGGCTGGAAGAGAACTTACACAACGCCTAATCCATTATAAACAGCAGGATGTCGTGGTGGTGGCAATTCCCCGCGGGGGAGTGATTGTGGCCAGTGAAGTAGCCAAGGGCTTAAATGCACCCCTCGATTTGGTGATCCCCAGAAAAATAGGTGCCCCTGGAAATCCTGAGTTGGCCATAGGGGCTGTAGCGGGTAAGGGAAAGGTAATGCTAAATGAAGAGTTAAAGGAAGCTCTGCGTGTTCCGGACGAATATGTTGAGGAGGAAGTAAATAAGCAAATAGAAGAGATAAATAGGCGTAGGAAGAAGTATTTAGGGAACAAGCCCGCAAAAAGTTTGCAGGACAAAGTGGTCATATTGGTAGACGATGGTTTGGCCACCGGTTATACAGCCTTAGCCGCCATAAGTGCCATCCGGGAAGAAAAGCCCAGAAGGATGGTACTGGCCGTTCCAGTAGCCCCGCGAGATACCTTCGAGCGGTTAAAGGGGGAGGTTGACGAGATAATCTGTCTCGATCTCCCAGAGTTTTTTTATGCAGTTGGACAGTTCTATCTGGATTTCTCCCAGACGACGGATGAAGAGGTAATCGAAATTCTTAAAGAGAATGCCGAGAAGTTAATGACGAACCTGCCTGCTGGGAGGCACGGCGTCAAAGGACGAAAATAATCATGCGCTTGAAATACCTCTATCTTTTTCCCATCGGAGATGTCGATTTCTCCGTCCTCGCTGTTCTACAGGATGTTTTGGAGGAAAAATTTGGTTTTCCCTGTAAGATTGGCTCTGCTCTACCTGATCCTGGTTACGCCTACAATCCAAAGAGAGGTCAATACAAATCCACGATGATTTTAGGGAAGATAAGGCAAGCTCTGCCCCAGGATGCTTTAAAGGGACTAGGAGTCACGTCAGTGGACTTATACGTTCCCATGCTCAACTTCGTCTTTGGCGAGGCTGAGGTTTGTGGAAGATGCGCTGTAATTTCCCTATGCCGACTGAAACCCCAGTTTTATGGTGTCTGCCGACAGGCCCGCCTACGGAGCGGTCAGGCAGGCGAGGATATCCTTAAAACCAGGGCGATTAAGGAAGCCATTCATGAACTTGGACACACCTTTGGCTTGTCCCATTGCCCCAACTCTGGGTGTGTAATGTACTTTTCGAACAGCCTAATGGATACGGATTTTAAGGAAGAGAATTTTTGCTCTTCCTGTCAAAACGCTATAGATTTGTCAATTCAGAATTTACTAATTTGTTAAGCCCTGCTCTTCTAGGGCGGGGACAAATTAGTGGGGGTTCCAAGGGGGCGTGCCCCCTTTGGTCGCAGCCCCGACAGGTCGGGGCGAGAAGGGGAGGCAGGGAGTCCCGATAAAATCGGGACGACCGTCGGAAGGGGGAAAGCGAAGCTGTTCCCCCTCCAAGTTTACTTCGATAGCAATTTTTTAGACATCCAAATCTTAAAAATGAAGTCGTGGATGAAACGTTCCATAAAACCCATGCTTGCCCAATTGGCTCGTCCCTTTGATTCCTCCAATCATATTTTTGAACTCAAATGGGATGGTGTGAGATGCATTGCTTTTTTATCCGCCCCCAACCGAGATGGCACTCGGCTTCAAAATCGAAACTTAAGGGACATCACCCGCTCTTATCCGGAGCTTAATGATTTACATCTGAATTTGAGAGGCGGGGAAGCAATCCTCGATGGGGAAATAGTCTTCTTAAGAGAGGGCAAGCCCGATTTCCAAAAGCTTTTAGAGAGGGAGCAGCTGCAGGATGACGTTCGAATCGATATCCTGTCAAAAATTATACCCGTGACATATATCGCCTTCGATATTTTGTATTTCGATGGCTCTCCCCTATTTAAGCTTCCCTTGATTGAGAGAAGGAAGATACTCATTGAAGCCATAAAAGAGAGCAAAAAGCTCATCCTCTCCAGATTCGTTTGGGAGAGGGGCATCGATTTCTTCGAGCAAGCTTCGGGTCAAGGGTTTGAGGGAATAGTGGCGAAGGAGTCGAATAGCCCTTATATCGAGGGCAAAAGGACTAATTTTTGGCTGAAGATAAAGAGGATTTTGACACAGGATTGTGTGATCTGTGGTTACACCCTGGGGCGAGGATGTAGGGAGGAAGTTTTTGGTTCCCTGATATTGGGACTATATCATAAGGGAGAACTCATTCATGTAGGTCAAGTTGGCACGGGATTAACCGAGGAAAAATTGAAGGGGCTGTTGCCACAACTTGAAGCATTGAAGATCAATGAACACCCCTTTTCTTGCGAGCCGGAGATTGACCGGCCCGCTCAATTTATCAGGCCATCCTTGGTTTGCGAGGTGGAGTTCAGGGGCTGGACTAAGGATGGAAAACTTCGTAATCCCGGTTTCAAGAGACTTCGTCCCGACAAACCCGCTGGAGAATGTCGAAAGTCCAGACGGATCTGAAGGAGAAGAAGTTAATAAATTTGATATTTTTTGAAGGAATTTTTATTTGATCGTAGAAATTACAGCTAACTGTGTTATGAGGAACATTAATGATTTCTAATCCCAACATTTAATTTAAAAAAGTTAGCGGAGATTAATAGGATTAGCTGGGCAATTGGCAAAAGCACAAAGTGTTTAAACGTTCTTCGGAGCTTGAAAGATATCGGGATTTATGGAAACTTTGGATGTCGAGGGAGCGCTAAGTGATTCAGTTGGGTTGGAGGATTTAGCAAGTGGTTGAAAAAAGAATGAGTTTCATTGAACATCTTGAAGAGCTCCGAAGACGTCTCATTATTTGTATCTTTGCGGTTTTTATTGGGGCATGTGCCTGTTATGCATTTTGGAAACCAATTCTATGGCTCATCACCAGACCACTGGGGGGGCACAAATTATATTACGCGACTGTAATGGAGCCCTTCATTGGCAGATTTCGTATTGCTGCTTTTGCTGGGGTCTTTGTTGCGTTTCCGATCATACTCTATGAGTTTCTGGCCTTCGTGGCTCCAGCATTGAAAAGGAAAGAGAAGAGATTCATATATCCGATTCTGTGTTTGCTCATTTTCTTCTTTATCTGCGGTGTGGTCTTTGGTTATATGTATCTGCTACCGGTGAGTGTGGATTGGTTGATAGCTCAAGGGGAGGGATTGTTAAGACCGATCCTCACGTTTGATAGGTATATTGCTTTCGCGGCTTTATTCCTGTTGGCCTGTGGAGTTGGTTTTGAGACTCCCGTAGTTATATTATTTTTGGTAAAATTGGGTGTTGTGAGTCCACAAGCGCTTAGAAGGCAATGGAGGGTGGCATATATTATCATCCTGATCGTAGCGGCTATAATTACTCCTGATTGGAGTCCCATAACCATGGGTGTTATGGCT
>JBFMAG010000035.1 GCA_040755895.1 Actinomycetota bacterium
AGGGAATTGGAGATAGCCGTTTTAGTTCCCTTACAAGTGGAAGGTAACCTCATCGGGGTATTGATACTGGGTGAAAAGCGATCGGGAGATATGTTCACCATTCAAGATTTGAGATTCTTGGAGATTTTAGCTCCTGAAGTGGCAGTTGCCATAAAGAATGCGGAGCTATTTGAAGAGAAAGAGAAAAGGATTTTGGAGCTCAGCGCCCTTAATAAACTGGCTTTTTCATTGGGTGCAGAGTTGGATCTAAAGGATATTTTGAATCAAGCTATTGATCAAGCACTTCTTGTAACCGGAGCGGATTCAGGTTCAATAATGCTTCTAGACGAAGAGACACAGACGCTCACCATTAAAGCAGCTCGAGGCATTGAACTCGAATTCCAGAGAAAAACAAGATTGAAGGTTGGTCAGGGAATCGCTGGTTGGGTAGCGAAAGCGAGTGAGCCTCTGATCATAACTGACTCGGAGAATGAACGCTTTAAGAGATTTTTGCGACGCGATGAGATTATATCCGCTCTCTCTGTACCCCTTAAAGCCAAAGAAAAGGTCATCGGCGTCTTAAGTGTTAATCGTAAAACTTCTAAAGAACCCTTCACCGAGGAAAATCTGAATCTGATTTCTTCATTTGCTGCCCAAGTGGCTGTAGCCATCGAAAATGCAAGGTTATACAAGGATTTGGAGATGACCTTCCTGGGTACCATCTCCGCCCTAGCTGCTGCGGTGGATGCAAAAGATCATTATACCTTCGGACACTCACAGGCGGTAACAAAGTACGCCGTGGCTATTGCCAAGAAGCTTTCCCTACCCGAGAGCGAGATCGAGAGCATTCGGATTGCAAGTATGCTCCATGATATCGGCAAAATAGGGTTGGATGGTACTATTCTGAATAAACCGGGTAAATTAACTCCTGAGGAAAGAGCTCTGGTCAATCTACATCCTCTCATGGGTGTCAACATCCTCAAATCATTGGAGTTCTTGAAGAGCACAATACCACTCATCCTTTATCACCATGAACATTTTGATGGTATGGGCTATCCAGAAGGAATAGCTGGAAAAGCAATTCCTCTAGGAGCGCGGATCATTGCCGTGGCTGATGCTTTCAATGCGATGATTTCAGAACGTCCTTATCGTCGGGCATTGAGCATTGAGGAGGCAATTGAGGAACTTAGAAATTACTCGGGTACCCAATTTGATCCCACCGTGGTCGAGGCATTTTTGAAGATACTGCGGAGGGAATCACGCAAACCACTCAAAGTTCAGCAATCATAACGAGATTCCCGAACTCGTTTTAAAGCAACTTCCCTTTCAAAATTAGGAACCCACGACACCTCGCCGTGGACATCTCTCAGTTCAAACATGTCTTGAACAAAATAATGGTGCGCTTGGCGGGATTTGAACCCGCGACCTTGGGATCCGGAGTCCCACGCTCTATCCCCTGAGCTACAAGCGCCTATTGCAAATCGATAGTCTATGGTCAATAGTCGATGCCAAATATTTCAGCAACCTACAACCTCGAACCTTTAACCCACAACTAGTAATATCTTATATAAAAGGAGTCAAATTCGCCAGTGTAATCTTCCCACCGAACATCAACATTTCTGACATGAGCTTCGGGTGGACCTATATGACACCAGTCCACCATCCTGCGAACTTTATCCTCCTTCCCTTCAAAAACGGCTTCCACTCGACCATCAGGGCAATTCCTTACCCAACCCGTTACATTGAGCTTTTCAGCCTGGTGACAAGTATAAGAGCGAAAGAAAACACCTTGAACTCTGCCTTCTATCAGAACATGGGCGCGCACTTTTGCCATTTTCTTATTACCAATTGTGGTAAAAGCAAGGGAGAATTACACTATCGTCAGTGGATGCGTTTCAAGAAGGGTTCTATGTATCTACGCTGCACTGGATCGACTGATTGCTCCAATAAAACTAAGACAATGTATCGAGGTTCAAAGGGAGTGGTCTTGGGATACATTTTAGCTTCGTAAGGAAGCCTATTTCCCTTCAAATAATTACAGGTGGAGCAAGCAGTGGTTACATTATCCCAGGTATCTGTACCACCTCTGCAGAGGGGTTTTACGTGCTCTCGGGTTAAATATTCTCCCCTTCTGAATTCACTTTTATGACGTCCGCAATACTGGCAGGTGTAGTGATCCCGGGCAAAAAGTATGGAATTGGTAACTATTCCGCGAAGCCTGCGGGGAATTTCCACATATTTAATTAATCTAATCACCAGTGGGTATGGATACTCACGTTTTTCAGAGCGAATACGCTTCTCCACATGTTCCTCTATAACCTCCGCTTTTTCTTTGAGTATGAGAATTATTGCCCGTCTAACTGGTACAAAAGTGAGGGGCTCCGCACTGGCGTTTAAAATTAAAGTTTTCCCTACAATCACCTTTGAGCTCCCTTTTTATTTTTCTCTATAATATGCATCCCAAAACTTGTCAAGTCTTCTGCGCTTTGAGACGTAGGTCGATGGGATGGTATTAAGACTGGGTCTTTTCTTTGAGCTCCTTTATTCTATTGAGTAAATCTTCTTTAAAATATATGTGACCCAGCCCCGTTATCCTTCTCTTCGCTATTTGGGATTGGGATACTATTACATATCGCCAGTTCCCAGGGATGGAAGAATATATCGTAGCCACTACTTTATCGCCCCTGAGTTCTGCGAGCATTTTCTGTAAACATTCAACATCCTCTGTTTTGTGAATCGGTTTGCCATCCCTGGGCTTAAAATATCTTCTCATCAACCGTCACTTTTTTATTTAACTTTATCATTAACTAACCAAATACCTCAAGACATTTCACGGTGAGATTAAAGCTCTTTCTCCTCGATGCCGAGTAAATGTTTGTAATGAGGAACCATCTGAGAGGGACGGAAAATGGATGCATCAAAAAACGATGGCGGCTATGAAATTTTAGAACTCTTTGGTATTAAATTGAAGGTCAAAAACCCGCGAATTGCGGAAATTTTGACCATGGATGCCAAAGAGGTGCTAACCGAGGACATCCGAGTTCTAAGGAAAAAATTAGCCGAACTAGATCGAAAAGAATCGGAAGTAGAGAAGATACCATCGATTTCGGAGATAGAGTCCTATAGCGATTACCAAAGAGCCATCGATGCCATAGGCAAAAGGTTGGAATTCGATGTGGATTTGGGTAATCTGTGGAGATCGGCCACTGGGATAATCATTATCGTGAAGGCAATAAAGGACGGTCTCAATTTCAATCAGGCGCGTAAGTATGTAAGTGAGCTTGCTACTCAGCAAAGTAGAATAAGCAATGAGAATGCTGGGTTGTTTATAGTCGGCGATAATATAAGTTGCGATATCTTAAAAGCGGCTATTCGCAGTCAGAACTTATATCATTTGATGCGAGTGATTTCCTATGAAAATTTCAACCAAATTTTGCGGCTGAAAGAAGCAGGGTACCTCAATCATAAGGGTGTAGTAACATTGATGGTGCCGTTGGATAATATAGATGTAGGAGAATTAATAAATGTGATAAAAGCAGCTGCTGCACCTGCAAAATTGGAAAGGTATTTCGCCAAAAGTAAATGATTTAATGAGCTAGAGCTTTTGCCAATGCTTCCCCGAATTGTTCCGCGGCTTGTGGACCATCCGCTGTGACGATTTTTCCATCAACCTCAACCTTGCTTGCTGTGTAGTAGACTCCTTT